>JASHWN010000599.1 GCA_030044035.1 Xanthobacteraceae bacterium | reverse complement strand
CATTCTAATCGCGCTGATCTTCGTGCTGGCCGGGATCAGCCAGCTCGGCGCGATCGCGGCGACCTCCGCCAATATGGCGAGCCACGGCATCCCGTACGCCAACGATCTGGTGTGGGGCGTGGTCGCGCTCGAAATCGGCGGCGGCGCTATGCTGATCGTCGGCCTGTTGGCGCGGCTGGTGGCGCTGGCGCTATTCTTCTATACCCTGACGCTGGCCGTACTGTTCCATCCGTATTGGGCGTTGACCGGCGCCGCGGCGCACGCTCAGTACAACGATTTCTACCAGCATCTGGCGATGATGGGCGGCATGCTGTTCATCGTCGCATTCGGCGCCGGACCCTACAGCATCGATGCGCTGCTGTTTGGCCGCGGCCAGGCCGCAGGGCCTGGAGTCGTTGCGGCTGCGTCCGCTTGATGGCGCTTCGGCGTAAATAGAATGGTTTCCCGGATGCGGCGCAGCGCGAAGCAGTGCGCCGCTGATCCGGGATCGTCTCAAACTCAGAACTTGTAACGATCCCGGGTCTGCAGCGCACCACTCCGCTGCGCCATAGCGCGTCGAAGACGCGCGTGAACGCGCTTTTGCTGCGCTGCGCCCGGGAAACTGGACCGCTATTCCGCCGCTTCGCGGAACGTCAGCATGTCCTCGCGCGGCGCCAGATCGACGATCTTGCCGTCCTTGATAACGTGCGTCAGGTGCTTGCCGCCCTGCAGCACGGTGATGTCGGCGAGCGGATCGCGGTCGAGCACGATCAGGTCGGCGAGCTTTCCCGACGCCAACTCGCCGACCTGGCCTTCGAGGCCGATCGCGTAAGCATTGTCGTGCGTCGCCGCTTTGATGGCTTCGAGCGGCGAGTAGCCGCCGTATTTGACGAAAATCTCCAGCTCCTTGGCGTGCACCTCGCCGTAGCGCATGAAGGTATTGTTGCCGGTGTCGGTGCCGACCAGGAGTTTGATGCCGAGCTTGCGCGCCTTGTGCATCAGCTGGCAGAGCGCATCGAAATGCCGCTTCATGCGGTCGATATCGAGCTGCACCTGCTCGGCGCCGACTTTGGTGCCGAGCTCGACCACCATGGCGAGGAAGGTCGCGGTCGGAATGATCGGCATGCCGGCCTTGGCGACCGCCTCGAGATCGCGGTCGGTGGCGAGATCGGCGTGGATGATCCAGTCGACGCCGGCTTCGGCGGCGGCGCGGGTCGAGCCGGCGCCGCGCGAGTGAATGCCGACGCGCAGATTGCGGCGATGCGCCTCGGCCACCACCGCGGCGATTTCTTCGCGCGCCAGCATCTGCGATTCGCCGGAGCGGCTGTCCGCCATCTTGATGAAGTTGACGCCGTGCTTGCCCTGGCGCCGCACCTCGGTGACCATCTCGTCGGCGGTGTTGCACAATTTGCCGATCGAATGATCGGGCGTGCCTTCCCATGACGGCTCGTCGTCCTCGATGCAGCCGTAGGTGACGATCATGCGGCCGGCGACGTACATGCGCGGGCCTTCCATCAGGCCGAGCTTGATCGCGTCGCGCACGCCGACGTCGGTGAACCAGGTGCCGCCCGGCACCGAAATGCCGGTGACGCCGGAGCGCAGCACCTTTTGCACGCTGCGCGCGGCCTTGAGCGTGGAAAATTCCGGCCGCGTGGTGCCGCGGCCTTTGCCTTCGCCCTTGATCACCGGATAGCCGTAGGAGACGTGACAGTGCGCGTCGATCAGGCCCGGCATGATCCATTGCCCGGCGGCGTCGATCACCGCGACGTTGCGGCGGTCGTCGAGCGCAATATCGGGCGGCAGCGCTCCGATGTGCTTGATGCGGTTGCCCTCGACGACGATGGCGTCGTTGCGCCGCGCCGCCGCGCCCGAGCCGTCGATCAAGGTGCCGTTGCCGATGACGATGGTGGTGGGGCTCGTGGTCATGAGGAAGGTCCTCGATCTGCTGCCTGACAGCTTAGCTCGGATTGAGCGGCCGCGAAATGTAATCCCGAGCGTTGCGAAATGAGGCGGATGGTCGCCGGCATTGGATTGGCGCGGTCGTTCACATTGCCTATATTCATCAAGCGTGCTAAGATGTACACAATCGAGCACGGAATAGATCATGTCATCAACGACTTTTACCGTTCGGGTCGATCCCGAAGTCAAAAAGCGTTTGGAGAAGCTCGCCAAGAGTACCGGACGCAGCCGGTCGTTTCTCGCCGCCGAGGCACTCAACGACTATCTCGATGTGAACGAATGGCAGGTTGCCGGCGTCAAGGAGGCAATCGCTTCGCTGGACCGCGGTGAAGGCGTGCCACATGAAGAGGTCAAGGACTGGGTGAAGTCCTGGGGCCGCAAGCGCGAGCGGCCGGTACCTGGGCGTTCCGCGAAATGAAGATCCTGTGGTCGCTGAAAGCGATCCAAGATCTCGATTCGCTCAGAGCCTATATTGCCGAGGAGAGTCCCGCCGGCGCGCAGCGCGTCGTCTTGCGCATCCTACACGATGTCGAGGATTTGCTGCCGAACCATCCGCAGATGGGACGCCCTGGCCGCGTGCCTGGTACCCGTGAACTGGTCATTCCGCGGACGCCATATATTGTCCCGTACCGCGTACAGCGGGAAACAATCCAGATTTTGCGGGTGTATCACAGCGCTCGCCGTTGGCCAGACAGCTTCTGAAATTGAGCCGTTCGCTTTTTGTTACTGCGATTGCTTCTCGCCCTTCGCTGCCGCCTCGCGCTCGCGCAAATAATCCTCCGTGGTGCGCAACGTCGGGCGTGGCGGCGCGGCGTGCGGGTCGAACTCCTCTTCGCTGATGACGGCGACGCGGCAATCGTCGCACATTTTGATGAGATCAAGGCGCTTGGAGCCCGCTTCATACATCCAGTGCCGGCCTTCGAGCTTTTTGCTCACCGCCATGATGGCGCTTTTGACGCCGAACGGCTTGCCGCAGCGGATGCAGGAGAACGGTTCCTCCTCGTTGAGCACGCGCGCCGGCGCGGTGACCGCGGCAAAATCGATCTGCGGCTTGAGCGTAATCACTTTTTCCGGGCAGGTCGCCTTGCACAGCCCGCACTGCACGCAGGCGTCCTCGCGGAAGCGAAGGAGCGGCCGATCCGGGTCGTCGCCGAGCGCGCCGGTCGGGCAGGCGTTGACGCAGGCGAGGCAGAGCGTGCAGCCCGTTTTATCGACTTCGATCGCCCCGAACGGCGCGCCGGCAGGCAGTGCGACGGCTTCGACGGGCGTCGGGGCGGCGCGCTGCAGCTCGCGCAAAGCCAAGAGCAGCACCTCGCGCTTGCCGCCGAACGGCGTGAAGCTCGCCGGCCGCGGCGCTGGTGCGTGCGGCGCGATCTCGGCAAGCGCTGCGCCAAGCGCATCGGGATCGTCGGTCTCGATGGTCTCGACCGAGCCGAAACCGAGCGCATTCAAGATCGGAGCTGCGAAGCCGACGGTTTGGCGCAGGCCGGCAATGTCGTGACGCGGTTTTGCCCGCAGCACGATGCGCACGTCGCTCGCGCCGTAGGCAAACGCGGCGGCGACCGCTTCGAGCCCGATCTGCGTCACTTCATTGACGGCGAGCGGCAGCACGTTGGCCGGCAGACCGGCGCCGTGTCGCGCCAGCGCATCGATCAGTCCGCTGCCATGCTCGTCGTGCAGCAGCACGATCGCGTTGCTGCCGCCGGCTTCGCGATAAGCGCCGAGCAGCGCGCGCAGCTTGCGCAGCAAAATATCGGCCGGCGGCAGCGCGTAAGCGGCGGCACCGGTGGGACAGGCGGCGGCACACTCGCCGCAGCCGGCACAGACCGCGGCGTCGATCGTGACGTGATCGCCGTCCGGCGCGATGGCGCCGGTCGGGCACAAATCGAGGCAGCGGTGGCAGCCGACGATGCGCGAGCGCGAATGCGCACAGAGGTCGGCGGTGAAGGTAATGTAGCGCGGCTTGTCGAAGGTGCCGACCAGATCGCGCGCCTTGAGCACGGCGCGCATCAGCGCCGCCGGATCGCGCGGGTCGGCGCGCACATAGCCGTCGCGCAGGTCCGGTGCGCTAAACAGCGGCGGGTTGCCGGACAGATCGAGCACGATATCGCAGCGCGATTTGGCGCCGTCCCGCCCCGGGCCGAAGACGAGCGCGCCGCGCGATGACGGTGCGGCCAACGCGAAATCGTCGACCACGATGTCGAAGCCGCCGAGCCGCCCGGTCGCCGAGCGGATCGTGCCTTTCGCCACCGGAAAATCATTGACCCGCGGCGGCGTGATGTCCTGCGGGCGGCTCAACAGCACCGTGACGTCGAGATGCTCTTTCAGCAGCATCCCGGCTTCGATCGCCTTGTCGTCGCGGCCGTAGATCAGAATGACGCCGTCGCTGGTCAGGCTGACAAACGGAATTTCGGGATCGCGCTCGCTCGCGGCGGCGACGAGCGCGGCCATTTTCGGCCCCGCTTCGGCCGCCTGCGCGGACCAGCCGGCGGTTTCGCGGACATTGACGAAGGTGAGGTCGGCGTCGGCTCCGGCGGCTTCGCCAAACAGCGGCGCCTCCTGGGTGCAGCCGACGACCAGCGGGCCGGCCTGCGCTTCGCCGCGGAAGCGCTCCAGCTCGGCGCGACACAGCTGCCGCCCGGCTTTGACCTCGGCGCCGCGACTGCCGCGCCGCACCGCCTCGGCGTCGAGCGGCATCGTGTCCTCGCACGAGCACAAAAGAATGCGTTTGGGCCGGTCTATGGTCATGTTGAACGTCAGCGGCGGGACCGGGCCGGCTCCCGCGCTGCACGTCTTATAGTTATAATGAGGGGAAAGGACGAGTCCGCGACAACAACGCCATTTGCCACGCCATTTGCCATGCCGCTCGATGCCCAAACGCGCCTGCACCGCGCCGCTCCCGGCGGCCTCGACCTGCCGCCGCCGTTCCGCGCCATCGCGCTGCGCGAGGTCGGCGACGCGTTCGCGCACGCGGTCGCGGTGGCCGGCAGGGAAGGGGCCGGCACGCTCGTGCACGTCGGCCGGTTCGATCTGGCCGAGTTCGCCGTAGTGCTGGAACCGGACGAGCCGCTGCGCACGGCGCGGCGCGCGATCTACGCCGGCATGGCGGCGCTCGCCGATACGCTCGCGGCGCACGCGCCGCCGGAGAAGCCGATCGCCATCGCCTGGCCCGACACGCTTCTGGTCGATGGCGGCCTGGTCGGCGGCGGGCGGCTCGCCTGGCCGGCCGACGCCAAGGAAGACGCAGCCCCGCCATGGCTGGTGTTCGCCGGGATGATCCGCACCGTCGCCATCGGCGAGAACGAGCCGGGGCTCAATCCGCTCGCCGCGGCGCTCGACGACGAGGGTTTTGTCGATCTCGGCTCCGGACGCCTGGTCGAAAGCTTTGCCCGGCATCTGATGGTCGCCATCGACGCCTGGCAGCAGGACGGCTTTGCCGAAATTGCCAAGAGCTATTTGTCGCGCCTGGTGCCGGAAAAAGGCGCGCGCCGCGACATCGCCGAGAACGGCGATCTGTTGGTGCGCTGCGCTGGCAAGACAGCGGTCGAGCGTCGACTGCTTGTCGCTCCGCTCACGCAGCCGTCGTGGCTCGACCCGGCCACCGGCGGACCGCGGCGGTGAGTAAGCCATGAACGATTTCTGGCTGTCTTGCGGCCATCATCTGCTCGACCGCGATGCGCAGGGCCGTCTCGCGGTGACCGACGAATTCCTCAAAGTCTACCTGGCGCGGCCGGAACTCGCGCCGCCGCCCGACGCCTGCGCCGCCGAGCAAACGCTGCATGCGGCACTGTTGAAGAATCCGCGGCGGCCGGTGCGGCCGGATGAGATCGCGGCGATTGTCGATGCCGATGCGCGCGAAAACTGGCAACAGATGATCGCGTTTCGCGACCATCTCGCGTCGCACGACACGGTCGAAGCCGCCTATCTCGCGCTGGTCCGCGAAGCAAAGCGGGCGCCGGTTTTGTTCCTCGATCAGCTCGTGCACGTGATCCTGCGCAACGCGCTCGACGGGACCGACGATGTTTATCTGCTGCGCGCCGCCGAGATGTTGTTTCGCCCGCAGCGGCTGACTTTTCACGACGGCGCGCTGATCGCGGCCGATGATGAGCATCTCGGCGGCGCTACGGCCTCGCCGCTCGTCGCCATGCTGGGCTTGCCGCTGACCGGCGACGTCGACGTGCTCAACGATGACAACGCGGCGGCCTATT
>JASHWN010000598.1 GCA_030044035.1 Xanthobacteraceae bacterium | reverse complement strand
TGTCGGCTATCGCATCGCCTCATCATACCAGAGCTTTAGGCGTGGACGCAGGACATTTACGAATGCGTTTAGTGTATTGATGATCCACGCTCGCTTCTCGTCATCCGTCTCGATATCAAACCGCATCAGCATTATCGGCCATCTATGACCAATTCTGATATCGGTGCCATTCGGGAGTTCCTTCAATAGGGTGCGGCGGTCGCGTTTCAAATATTTCTGAATCATTGTGACGTTCGCGGCTTTCGGTCCGGATAGAAAAACGCCGATCTGAGAGCTGTCAACGATAGAAAGTGCTTTTATCTGTATGCCGGGGAACGGCATGTTTAAGACAACATTATTAGTTGCAAGCCAGAAAGGTTGCTCCTGCTCTTGATCCTCCAATTTCATTTTCAAAATGGGTTCCCACCACGTTCTTAGATGCGCTTTGTTGCTCAGCGGAGTTTCCCGCATTCCTCTTTTTGGTTTGCCGATCGAATCCTCCTCAACGATCATTGGGGCATCTTTCACGTTTACGATCGTAACGTACCGCACGATTACCTCAGGCTTGGCTAACACGCGTGGCAGAACCGCAAATTGACTTTTGCCGAATCGGTAAAGCGCAACCTCCATCAGGCCAAACGAAAATGCTTTTGTCGCATTGCGGTTCACGAGCTCAGTGAGCTGCTGCATACCCTCGCGGAAGCCATCCCCCGCAATCAAAACAAGGACACGACCCTCGCGCAGGGATTGGCTGACTGCTTCGCCGAATTTCCCTTCACTAAGCCCGGTATCACAGCGCCTTCGCACGATCTCGAATGGTACGTTTCCACCCCTGCCTACGGCAGTCGCCACCTGCTCGCACAGGTCCGCATACGACCAGCCAGCCAGCGCCGAAATGTAGTCAAGAGTCTGGGCCACGACTTGGCGGCGCGCTTCTGGATTCCTCCACAGCTTGCATTCGACAATCGTTAGACGGCCGCGGTCATTTATAAATGCGGCATCAATTCGGCCTGCGTCTGTCCGTAATTCCTTACAAAGCGGCACCAGCGGCCCGAACGAGGAATCGATTTCGTCAATCGGAATAATTTCAGAGTATGCGAATAGCGTATCGCGAAGCCAAGTCTCATTCTTACTCTTCACATCCCCAAGATATACTCGCTCACCGATTTGGGGCTTCGCAGGTTGATCCAGGAGCACGAAATTCCCATACATATCATGATCCGCCGCCTCTAAATAATTCCTGTATCAGAAGGCCTTTTGTAACCCGGCCTCTTTGAGAATCCCGTTTGCTGTGAACTTCGATATCAGCTTTCGGTCGACCGTGACACGTACACCTGTTCTCGGATTCCACCAAATTTCGTGATCGCCGCGCCCTTGCCGCTTGAATTCGTAGCCGGCATCTCGCAACAAACGGACTACGTCGCGATAATAGTCCGCCATGCGGGCTATTCCGCAGCGACCAATCGGTCGCTCGCACGCGCGATGATCTCGATCGAAGCCGGAAGGTCGGAAACACCATACTCCTCAAGCAAATCGAGAATCATGCCGGGTAGTTTGGCGCGCAATGCCTCGATCGTGTCCGCCTCGGTCACGAGTCCCCTGAGATCATTCGTCGTCGCCACCCAGACGGCCGCTTCTGGGTCCCAATCGGCGTGAATGACAATGGGGCGAGCCATGGCTGTTCCCTTATGCGTATGCTCCACGCATCATAAGCCAATTCCGAGGTCGCGGCACCCCACCTTTAGAACCGCAGCGGCTTGGCTTGCTGCACCTGCGGCAGCGCGCGGACCTTGGCGAGCACGTCGGGCGGCAGCTCGCCGTCGATCTCGATCAGCGCCACGGCATTGCCGCCGGGCGCCTCGCGGCCGACGTGGAAGGTCGCGATGTTGATGCCGGCCTCGCCAAGCGTCGAGGAAAACTTGCCGATGAAGCCGGGCCTGTCGAGATTGGTGATGTAGATCATCGACGGGCCGAACTCGGCGTCCATGCGGATGCCCTTGATGTTGACGATGCGCGGCCGGCCGTCGGCGAACACCGTGCCGGAGACGTGGCGGGATTGGCGGTCGGTCGTCACCGTGACGGTCATCAGGCTTTCGTAGTCGCCCTCGGCCTCGCGCCGGGTTTCCTCGACGACGATGCCGCGGTCCTTGGCGATCACCGGCGCCGACACGACGTTGACATTCTGCAGCATGGGACGCAGGAGCCCGGCGACCGCCGCCGACGTCAGCGCCCGCGTGTTCATGCCGGCGACGAGGCCCTCATAGGCGATCTGCACCTGCTTGATGCCGGTTTCGGTGAGCTGGCCGGCGAACGAGCCGAGCTTTTCGGCGAGCGCCACGAACGGCTTGAGCTTCGGCGCTTCCTCGGCGCTGATCGAGGGGAAGTTGACGGCGTTGGAAATGGCGCCGCGCAACAGATACTCCGACATCTGCTCGGCGATCTGCAGCGCGACGTTCTCCTGCGCTTCGAGCGTCGAGGCGCCGAGATGCGGCGTGCAGACCACGTTGGGCAGATTGAACAGCGGGCTCGACGTCGCCGGTTCCTGCGCGAACACGTCGATCGCCGCGCCGGCAACCTGGCCGGATGTGAGCGCCGCGCTCAATGCCGCCTCGTCGACCAATTCGCCGCGCGCGCAATTGATCAGCCGCACGCCCTTTTTCATCAGCGTCAAGGTCTCGGCATTGACGATGTTGCGGGTCCGTTCGGTCAGCGGCGTATGCAGGGTGACGAAGTCGGCGCGCCGCCACAATTCGTCGAGCTCGACCTTTTCGACGCCGAGATCGAGGGCGCGCTCGGCCGACAAATAGGGATCGTAGGCGATCACCTTCATTTTCAGGCCGATGGCGCGGTCGGCGACGATTGAGCCGACATTGCCGCAGCCGATCACGCCGAGCGTCTTGCCGAAGATTTCGACGCCCAGAAATTTGTTCTTTTCCCATTTGCCGGCGCGCGTCGAGGCGTCGGCCTCGGGGATTTGCCGCGCCAGCGCCAGCATCAGCGTGATGGCGTGCTCGGCGGTGGTGATGGAATTGCCGAACGGCGTGTTCATGACGATGATGCCGCGCGCGGTGGCGGCCGGGATGTCGACATTGTCGACGCCGATGCCGGCGCGGCCGATCACCTTGAGGCCTTTGGCCTGCTCGAGCAGCTTTGCCGTCACTTTGGTCGCCGAGCGAATGGCGAGTCCGTCGAAGCCGTCGATCGCGGCGGCGAGCTTGTCCTTGTCCTTGCCGAGATTGGGCTGGAAATCGACCGCCACGCCGCGGTCCTTGAAAATCTGGACGGCGGCCGGCGACAGCGCATCGGAGATCAGAACGCGGGGAGCCATGACAAAAATCCTTTCCGATCAGCGCAACCAGCGCAGCATGGAGGGGAACGGCGCCACACCTTTTTCGACAGCACGCGGCGGCTCGCAGCTCATGCCGTAAAGCTGTAAGAGCGGCACGCCGAAATAGCGTCCGGCGGAAAAGTTCTCGATGATCGCGTCGGCGCCGCCCTTGTAGCCTTCAGGGTGAAAGACGATCGCGGCATCGATGCCGAGATAGCGGAGCGCCGCGTAGGACCAGGCGATGGCCGTCATCTCGTCGCCCGGGCTCGGCGACAGATGCGGCGCATTGCGTTCGGCCGGATCGGCGACGGCGAGATGGCCGGCCTCGTGCAGGATGTCGCCGGGATGGGCGAGCCGCGCCTCATCGACCAGGATCGCGCCGTCGCGGATATCGAGGCCGGGCAGGAAGGTGTCGGCCGGCAGCGTGGCGGCGCGCACCTTGATGCCGATGCCGCGCACAAACGTTGCCAGCCGCTCGGTGAGAGGATCGGCGAACATGGCAATCACGCCGGTTGCAGGAGTTTTTCCTTGGCGTTGGCGTAGGCCCAATCGAGCCACGGCGTGAGCGCCTCGACGTCGCGCTGCTCGACGGTCGAGCCGCACCAGATGCGCAAGCCCGGCGGCGCGTCGCGATAGGCGTCGATGTCGTAGGCGACGCCCTCCTGTTCCAGCGCCGCGGCGATGCCCTTGACGAACGCCGCTTGCGCGTCGGCGGCAAGCCGCGTCACCGCAGGGTCGATGATCTTGAGGCACACCGAGGTGTTGGAGCGCAGCGCAGGATCGGCGGCCAAAAAGTCGATCCACGGCCGGCGCGCCACCCAATCGGCGATCGCGCGGGCATTGCCGTCGGCGCGGGCGCGCAGCGCGGTGAGGCCGCCGATCGCCTTCGCCCATTCGAGCGCATCGAGGTAGTCTTCGACGCACAGCATCGACGGCGTGTTGATCGTCTCGCCGGCAAAAATGCCTTCGATCAGCTTGCCGCCCTTGGTCATGCGGAAGATTTTCGGGACCGGCCAGGGCGGCGTGTAGCTCTCGAGCCGCGCCACCGCGCGCGGCGAGGCGATCAGCATGCCGTGCGCGGCCTCGCCGCCGAGCGCCTTCTGCCAGGAGAAGGTGACGACGTCGAGCTTCGGCCAATCGAGTGCTTGGGCAAATGCCGCCGAGGTGGCGTCGCAAATCGCCAAGCCGGTGCGCTCCGCGGCGATGAAGTCCGCGTTCGGCACGCGCACGCCCGAGGTCGTGCCGTTCCAGGTGAACACCACGTCGTGGCTGGGATCGAGGCCGGACAGATCCGGCAATTCGCCGTACGGCGCACGCCGCACCGTGGCGTCCTTGAGCTCGAGCTCCTTGGCGACGTCGGTGACCCAGCCTTCGCCGAAGGATTCCCAGGCCAGCATGGTCACCGGCCGGGCGCCGAGCATCGACCATAGCGCCATTTCGACCGCCCCGGTATCGGAAGCCGGCACGATGCCGATCCGATAGGCGGCGGGAACCTGCAGAACCTCGCGCGTCAGATCGATCGCGCGCTTGAGTTTCGCTTTGCCGGCTTTGGAGCGGTGGGAACGGCCGAGGACGGCGCCGCCGAGGGCTTGCGGGTTCCAGCCGGGGCGCTTGGCGCAAGGGCCGGACGAAAAATGCGGCACGAACGGCCGCACTGCAGGCGTGGCAATCGTCATGGTCTACCCTTCCAGATAGGCGCCCCTCGTTGGGGAGGGGTGTCCCGCTGGCGGAAATAAGAAACTGGGAGGGTTACGTCAAGCGCAATGTGCGGGCGGCAACGAGGAGAACGTTCGCGCGCCTCGCGTCGTCCGCTCGGATCGAATCTGGTCAGAACCTCAAGCCTACTCCGACCCGTCCATTGAGTTCGGTGGCAAGGATGCTGGCGATCGCTGCGAACTGCACAAACTCGAATTCGCCGCGCACAAAGATATTTTGCGTCAGCGCATAGTCGACGCCGCCGCCGGCAGAGAATCCGTACAGCAGGGCATCGGTCTTCGAGGCGCTGTTGGGGAAGGAAAAGTTGACGCAATTGGGATGCGCCAGAGTGGCACACGAAGCAAACGACTGCTGTTGCCCGCATCCCGTCGGCGGGTTGATGCCGGTCGGATCCTGCTGGCCGTACACGCATGAGGTCAGCTGGTAGTTGCCGTCTCCCAGCACAAAACCGACGAAGCCATACGGCAGGAAGCTGCCCATGACATAGCCGGCCCGCAGCCTCAGTTCGCCGACGTCGTTGACGCTCAACGTACCGCTGCCCGATACATTGACGTTGTAGTTCAGCGAACCGGCGTTGACGAGGCGGTTGAGAATGGGCGATTGACTGGCGCTGACAGTCTGTTCCGAATGGGCGTAATTGCCTTCAACGCCGATAACCACGTCTTGGAACTGCCAATTGTAGCCGAAAAACCCACCGTATCCGGCGGCGTGGGCGCTGCCCGACCCAAGGAACGGCCAGCTCGATACATCGGCGTCTTCTTCCAGCACCAATTCGATGAGACTGCTGGCTACGAGCGGGCGAGTCGCACCCTGGAAATCAGCATTGATGTTGCCGTAGCTGCCCTGTCCGCCGACGTAGAACCCGCTCCAGTTGGTGAAAAACGCAGGGCCGACCGGCTCGCTGCCGCGCAGAACATCCAAGTCTGCGGCCAACGCGCGCGGCACCAGACCCAGAACGAGCAAAGCACTGATGACCCAACGCATCTCTGTCGGCCTTTCATGCCGCGGCGCGCGTCGCGCGGCCGATTGGCGCGATCATCGAGCATTAACCTTAATGGACGGTTAGCTATGGCCGCCGCATCACGCGGCTTCTGCACCTAGCAAAAAGCAAACGGCGCGGTTGCCCACGCCGTTGCCTCGCGTGCGAGGAGTGGTTCGGCGATCAGCCGCGCGTAGCCAAGGGTGGCGCGGGCAGCACCGCCGGCTGCAGCATCCAGCGGAAGCCGATGCGGAAATCTTCCGACGTGATGTCATGCAAGGTGAAGAAGTTGCAAGCGTTGGTCGAGCCGGTGTTCTGACAGACGATGTTCGACGACTGCGGCGAGCCCATGTCGAGGTGCCGCCAGCTGAGGTCGATCTTGAAATTGTCCGACACGTTGTAGGTCACGCCGGCTTGAACGTTCCAGGCCAGGTTCCAGCTTGCCGAATCCTGTTCCGTAAAGCCGAAGCCGATGGTGCCGGGCGGCAGCGGGCCGATGTCGGAGACCTGGCTGATGCGGTCATAGGCGCCGCCGACGCCGGCGCCGATGAACGGCGTCAGGCACCACCAGGTGCCGAGATCGACATAGGCGTTGGCCATGAACACGGCCGCGGAGTAGTTGCCGGTGAACGTGTCGAAGCAGGTGCCGGTCACGGAGTTCACGGTGCAGGTGTTCTGATTGTAGCTGCCGATCGCGCTGAATCCCGCTTTGGTACGATATTCACCGGTCACATCGAAGCGCAGCCAGTTGTTGAGCACGTAGCCGGCGCCGATGCCGAAGATGCTGGTGTCCTGGATGTCTTGCTG
>JASHWN010000597.1 GCA_030044035.1 Xanthobacteraceae bacterium | reverse complement strand
CTCGACGTCGACCAGTTCCTCGGCGAGCTCGTAGAGCTCGAAGTACGCCTGCGGATCGCGATAGATCGATAGCCAGACGTCGCGGACTTTTGGGTTCGAGACGTAAGCTTGAGAAAAATCGCGCTCGAGCACCTCCTTGGGCACCGGCAGGCCGCGGCGGGCGAGGATACGCAGCGCCTCATCGTACAGGCTGGGCTCGTTGAGCGCGGCTTGCAGCTTGGCGTAGATCACGGGATCGTGGCGGTGCGGCAGCACCATGTCGGCATCTTTGGCGCCGAGCCGGAACTCGACGAGGCGGTACTGGTAGGATTGGAAACCGGACGCCGGCCCGAGCGCGCCGCGGAAGGCGAGGTAATCGGCCGGCGTCATGGTCGACAGCACGTCCCAGGCGGCGATCAGCTGTTCCTGGATGCGGGTGACGCGGGCCAGCGATTTGAATGCCGGCGGCAGGTGGTCGGCGCGGATCGCCGCCATGGCCGCTTCGACCTCGTGGGCAATGAGCTTGAGCCAAAGCTCCTGCACGTGATGGATGACGATGAAGGCGACCTCGTCATGCTCGCGCGTCACCGGCTGCTGGGCGGCGAGCAACAGATCGAGCTTGAGGTAGTCCGCATAGGTGCGCCGGCCGGCGAGGTCGACGTGCATGCCGGGTTCGACCCGGCTCTTGACCCGACTCTTGGGGCTCTTGCTGTCGTCCATCCGAAAGCCGCTGCGCTGGCCGACGGCAAACGCGGCCGCTGGTCGTCGTTCGAGCGTTGGCCTGCTAGAGTCTAGGCGCAAAACGTCACGCTGTGAACGATGCGACCGATATGCCGGGCCGCCCCGTACCGCTCGATCTCGCCGGCGCGTTTGCCCGCTTCCGCAATGCCGATGCGGAGCGGCTGCATTTTGCCGCCCACTCGCATCACCTGTGGCCGGACGCAACCCGCGATGCTCAGCTGCGGGCGTGGGATGACGCCGCGCGTTTGGCCGACGACAAATGGGACCACGTGCTCGGCACCGTCTGGCCCAGCGTCAGCGCCGGCATCGCGCGCCACCTCGGGCTCGCCGATCCGAAAACCTTGGTGCCGGCGCCGAACACCCACGAGTTCGTCAATCGGCTCTTGTCGTGCTGCCCGACCGAACGGCCGCCGCGCGTGCTGACCACCGACGGCGAGTTTCACTCCTTTCGCCGCCAAGCCGAGCGGCTGGCCGAAGACGGCCTCATCGCGCTGCACGCCGTTGCGGCCGAACCGTTCGCGACGCTCGCCGACCGGCTGATAGCTGCGGCCCGCGAGATGGCGCCGGACCTCGTCTATGTGAGCCAGGTTCTGTTCGGCTCCGGCTTTGCGCTTGCCGATCTTTCCGGATTGGTCGAGCGGCTTGTGGCGCCGAACCGCCTCATCGTCATCGACGGCTACCACGGCTTTCTGGCGCGCCCGACCGATCTCTCCGCAATTGCCGACCGCGCCTTCTACATCGCCGGCGGCTACAAATACGCCATGTCGGGCGAGGGCGCCTGCTTCATGCACTGCCCGCCCGGCGTAGCGCCGCGGCCGCGCAACACCGGCTGGTTTGCGAGCTTCGGCGCGCTCGCGACCGGCGACCACGGCGTCGCTTACCCGCAGGACGGCTGGCGTTTCGCCGGCGCGACCTTCGATCCGACCGCGCTCTATCGGATGCGCGCCGTGCTGGAATGGCTCGACACCGAAGCCATCGATGCCGCGCTGATTCACGCCCATGCGTTGGCGCTGCAGGGGCAATTCATAACCGCGATGGCGCGCGCGCCGATAGGACCTTTCGTAGCCGATCGCCTGGTAGTGCCGCTCAGCGAGCCGGCGCGCGGCAATTTTTTGGCGTTCGAGCACCCCGACGCGGCGCAGTGGTATCGGCGCATGCACGCAGCCGGGATCATCACGGACTTTCGCGGCACGCGGCTCCGCCTCGGCTTCGGCCTCTATCACACCGCGGCCGATGTCGATCGCCTGGTGGCGCGGCTGCGTCGCCTCTAGGATGAAACAAATACAAGGGATGGTGGCGATATGAAGCGCAGCGAAGCCTCGATCAGAACGACACATGCCGGCCGATTGCCGCCAGTTGCGCCGGCGGAGCATAACGATCTCACCCGGCAGGTCGCGGCGGTCGTCAAAAAACAGGTCGAGCTCGGCATCGACTGCGTCGGCGATGGCGAGTTCTGGAACGGGCGGAGCTTTCCGTATTACGCGCAAGCGTTCGGCGGCGTCACTGCGCGCCCGCTCCAGCCGGGCGAACGTGCTTCGGCCCGCGAAGCGACGCGCGAGCGCGACGTGTTCCAAAAACTCTACGCCGACATGGACAAGGTCGGCACCATGTTCTGCGTGCCCGGCGAGGAGCCGCGGTTCTCGCCGCCGCACAAGCTCGTCGTCACCGCACCCGTCAAGGGCCGCGCCACCGACGCCATCAAGCGCGAGGTCACGGTATTCAAGGAGGCGCTGAGGATGGCCGGCGGCGCCGACGAAGCTTTTGTCTGCGTGTTCGCGCCGGGCTGGCTCGACCACCACATTTTCAACGAGCATTACGCGAGCGACGAGGAATTCGTGTTCGCGCTCGCCGACGCGATGCGCGACGAATACCGCGCCGTGACCGATGCCGGCTTCATCCTGCAGATCGACGATCCCGGAATCATGACCTCATGGGATATGATCAAGCCGGAGCCGAGCATCGCCGCATACCGCCGCTATCTGAAAATCCGCATCGACGCGCTCAATCATGCGCTCTCGGGCATTCCGCGGGACCGCGTGCGCCATCATTTCTGCTGGGGTTCCTGGCACGGCGCCCACACCCACGACCTGCCGCTCAAGGACGTGATCGATCTCGTGCTGCAAGTGCGCGCGCAGGCGACGAGCTTCGAGGCCGGCAACGTTCGCCATCAGCACGAATGGACGGTGTGGAAGGACGTCAAGCTGCCGGCCGACAAGATTCTGGTGCCGGGCGTGGTCAGCCACGCCACCAATCTGGTCGAGCATCC
>JASHWN010000596.1 GCA_030044035.1 Xanthobacteraceae bacterium | reverse complement strand
GGAATGCCGATGCCGGTGTCGCAGACGTCGATGCGCAGCCGCGCGCCGCGGCGCCGGCAACCGACCAGCACGCGTCCTGACGGCGTGTATTTGATCGCGTTCGAAACCAGGTTCTGCAACAGGCGCCCGAGCAGGCGGCGGTCGGAGCGGACGCCGAGCGAGCACGGCATGACGACGAGGTCGAGGCCCTTTTCGCGGGCGAGCGGCGCGAATTCGACGGCGAGCCGCTGCAACAAATCGTCGACCGCGAATTCGGAAAATTCCGGCCGCATGGCGCCGCTGTCGAGCCGGGAAATGTCGAGCAAGGCCGCAAATATCTCCTCGACCGCTTCCAGCGAGGCGTCGATGTTTTGCACGAGCTCGCCGTCCTCGCCGGCGCGCTGGCGCTCGATCAGGCTGGTGACGTAGAGCCGCGCCGCGTTGAGCGGCTGCAGGATGTCGTGGCTCGCCGCGGCGATGAAGCGCGTCTTCGAGACGTTGGCGTCATCGGCTGCGGCCTTGGCGCGATGCAATTCGGCATTGAGCCGCGTCAGCTCCTTGGTGCGCTCGCGGACGCGGCGCTCCAGCGTGGCGTTGGCGCGCTCGAGCGCGTCGGCGGCCGCGACGCTCGGCGTGATGTCGGTGAAGGTGGTGACCAGGCCGCCGTCCGGCATGCGGTTGGCGCGCACTTCGACGACCAAGCCGCGCTCGGCGAAGCGCTCCAGGAACGGCGCGTCCTCGGCGGTGTATTTGGCGAGCCGCTCAGCCACGAATTCATCAGCGCTGATTCCGCCATCGGCGCTGTGCCGCGACACGTGGCGCAGAATGTCGGCAAGCGGCACCCCGACCCTTGTCAACTCGTGCGCCAGATCGAACAGCTCGCCGAATTGCCGGTTCCAGCAGACCAGCGTGAGGTCCTTGTCGAACACCGCGATGCCCTGGCGGACATGGTCGAGCGCGGTCTGCAGGATCTCGCGGTTGTAGTGAATGGCGGCGCTGGCATCGTCGAGCAGTTTTAGCGCCGCCTTGGTGGAGAGCGTCCGCTTGCGCAACAGCAGCGACAGCACCAGCCGCGACGAGGCGGCGCCGATCGCGGACGCGAGCAGATATTCGGCGTATTGCAAGAGCGCAATGTCGGCCTCGGAGCGCGGCTCGAGGCCGATGCGGCGCGCGGCGGCGAAATTTTTGAACGATTCTTTGGTGCGCTCCTCGCCGAGGTAGCGGGCGACCGTGGCGATCAGCTCGCCGACCGACACCGAGGCGCGCCGCAGCCGGAAGCTCGCCGGCCGCGGCACCCGGATCGGCGCCAGCGTCGGCGGCGCGAACACCTGCGCCTGCATGCTTTCGATGGCGCTCGGCCTGCGGCTCAACGAGCCGGCGATATAGCAGGCGAGGTTGGCGGCGAGGCTGAGCAGCACGCCATGAACGAGCGGCGGCAGATCGATGCCGAACAGCGCCTGCGGCCGCAAGCCCGCCACGCCCCACGGCCCGGCGGTCAGCATGTGGGTGCTGATCAGGCCAACATCGGAAAAGCTCGGCAGCAACAGCGTGTAGAACCAGACCAGGATGCCGGCGCTCATGCCGGCGATGGCGCCGCGCGCGGTGCCGCGCCGCCACGCCAGCCCGCCGAACAAAGCCGGCGCAAATTGCGCGATGGCGGCAAACGACAGCAGGCCGATCGAGGCCAGCTGCGCCTCGCCGGCGAAGCGATAATAGGCGTAGGCAAGGAACAGGATGACGAAGATGGCGAGCCGCCGCGTCTTGAGAAGCCGCGCGCCGGCATCGCTGGCGTCGCCGTTGACGAGCGCGCGGCGCTTGAGCACCAGCGGCACCACGATGTCGTTCGACACCATGATGGCCAGCGCCACCGATTCCACGATCACCATGGCGGTCGCCGCGGAGAGGCCGCCGACAAAGGCGACCAACGTCATCAGCGCCGCGTGGGCGTTGAGCGGCAGCGCCAATACGAACATGTCGCCGCCGAAACGGCTCACCGGGAAATTCAAAAGGCCGGCGACCGCGATCGGCAGCACGAAGAGGTTGATCAGGACCAGATAGAGCGGGAACAGCCAGGCGGCGCGGCGGATTTCGGCCTCGCTGCGGTTTTCCACGACGCTGACGTGGAACTGCCGCGGCAACAGCACGATCGCGAACAGCGACAGTGTCGTCATGGCGAGGAAGTTGGTCAGCTGCGGCGGCCCGCTCAGCACCGCCGCGATTGCCGGCTTCTGCATGGCGCGCGTGAGCAGCTCCAGCGGGCCGTGAAACATCACGAACGTCACGAACACGCCGACGGCGAGAAAGGCCACCAGCTTGACGATCGACTCGGTGGCGATCGCCAGCATCAGCCCGTCCTGGTGCTCGGTGGCGTCGATGTGGCGGGTGCCGAACAGCACCGCGAACGTCGCCATGAACAGCGCAATGAACAGCGCGCTGTCGCCGAGCAGCGGCTGCGGCGCGGCGCCGAGCGCGCCGTAGCTCATGATGGTGCCGACCGAGGAGGAGACCGCTTTGAGCTGCAGCGCGATGTAGGGGATCATGCCGACGATCGCGATCAGCGCCACGGTCGCGGCGACCGCCTGGCTCTTGCCGTAGCGCGCCGCGATCAGGTCGGCGATCGAGGTGATGTTCTGGCCCTTGGCGAGCCGCACGATGCGCAGGATCAGCGGATAACCTAGCCCGACCATGACGATCGGGCCGATATAGATGGCGAGGAAATCGTAGCCGGTGCGCGAAGCGAGCCCGACCGAACCGAAGAACGTCCACGACGTGCAGTAGATGGCAAGCGACAGCGGATAGATCCAAAGCCGCGACGTCGGCGCCGCGCGGCGCCTGCGGTCGCCGTAGCTGGCGATCAGGAACAGAAAGCCGATGTAGGCGAGCGCAATGAGGACGACGACCCAACCTTGCAACACGGCGTTCCCCTGCGGCACTTCGCGGTTTTCTGCGCGGTCCGCTTGGCTTGTCGCAAGGTCACCACAGTTTATCAGGTATGTCTATCGGGTGGGCTAAAGCGCGACGATATTTAGTTGATGCGGACGCCGCAGGCACGGCGTGCTCCCTCTCCCCGCAGGGGAGAGGGTTGGGGTGAGGGGGTTCGGAAGTTTGAGAAAAATCTGCAGCATCCGAACCCCCTCACCCTC
>JASHWN010000595.1 GCA_030044035.1 Xanthobacteraceae bacterium | reverse complement strand
ACGAATACATCATGAAGCCGTTCGACAAGGACATCGTCGAAGCGAAATTCCAGGAAGTCGGGCTGATCTAACGGCGGCGCAGCTTTGCGCCGCCTGCATCGTCGCTCCGCGACGGCAGCGTTACGGAAAGTTCGAGTGACATGAATCCAGCCCTTGCAGCCGCGCGTGCCGCGCCCGCAGCCGAGCGCAGGATTCGCGTCATGATCGTCGACGACGCCGTCGTCGCGCGCAGCATGATGACGCGCTGGATCGACGCCGAGCCGGACATGATGATCGCCGCGTCGCTGCGCAGCGGCCGCGAAGCGCTGGACCGGCTCGAGGCGACCGACCCCGACGTGGTGCTGCTCGACGTCAACATGCCGGAGCTTGACGGCATCGCTGCGCTGCCGCTGTTGTTGCGGCAGAAGCGCGACCTCGTGGTGATCATGGTGTCGACGCTGACGCGGCGCAGCGCCGAGCTCAGCCTGCGCGCCCTTGCGCTCGGCGCCACCGATTACATCCCGAAACCGGAAACCACTTACGAGGCGATGACGTCGGCGGAATTCCGCCGCGAGCTGATCGACAAGATCCGCAATCTCGGCCGCAAGCGGCTGGTGACGCGCGAAGTAGCGCCGCCGCTGGTGCCGGATGAACCGGCGAGGCAAAAGCCGGCGGCGCCGCAGCGCGCCGAAGAGCACGCGGCGCGCCACCTCGAGCAGGGCCAAGTCAGACTGCGGCCGTTCGCCGTCGCGGTGCCGCGGGCACTGTTGATCGGCTCCTCGACCGGCGGGCCGCAGGCGCTTTCCACCATCATCCAAAAATTGCCGGCGGCGATCGATCGCGCGCCGCTTCTGATCACGCAGCACATGCCGCCGACGTTCACCACGGTTTTGGCCGAGCATTTGAGCAGGGTCAGCGGCCGCGGCGCCCACGAAGCCGAGCACGACGAGCCGGTGCTCGCCGGCGGCGTTTACGTCGCGCCGGGCGGCCGCCACATGCGCGTGGTGCGCGACGGCGAGCGCGTCAAGATCGCGCTCGGCGATGATCCGCCGATCAATTTCTGCAAGCCGTCGGTCGATCCGCTGTTCGCTTCGGCGGCGCAGATCTGGGGGCCCGGCACACTCGCGCTGGTGCTTACCGGCATGGGCTCTGACGGCACCGGGGGCGCCGCCGCGATCGTCGAGGCCGGCGGCAGCGTCATTGCCCAGGACGAAGCGACCAGCGTGGTGTGGGGGATGCCGCGTTCGGCGGCGCAAGCCGGGTTGTGCTCGGCGGTGCTACCGGTCGGTCAGATTGCCGGAAAAATACTTAGCCTATTGGCGGGGAGCCGTTCATGACGCCGCTTGATTACGATTTCCTGCGCAGATGCCTCAAGCAGCGCTCCGGTTTGGTGCTCACCGCCGACAAGCAATATCTGGTCGAGAGCCGGCTCCTGCCGGTCGCCCGCAAGGCCGGCCATGCCACGCTGGGCGACCTGGTCGAGGCGCTCAAGCGCGGCGACGAAGCGCTGACGGCGGCCGTCGTCGAGGCCATGGCCACCAACGAATCGTTCTTCTTCCGCGACAAGATCCCGTTCGAGCATTTCCGTGCGATCGTCATGCCAGCGCTGATCGCGGCGCGCCGCAACGCGCGCACCATCCGCATCTGGTGCGCCGCGGCCTCGACCGGCCAGGAGCCGTATTCGCTCGCCATGTGCCTGAAGGACATGACGCACGACATCGCCGGCTGGCGCATCGAGATGTTTGCCAGCGATCTGTGCGGCGATGTCCTGGAAAAAGCCCGACAGGGCCTGTACAGCCAATTCGAGGTGCAGCGCGGCCTGCCGATTCAGCTGCTCATCAAGCACTTTACCCAAGTCGGCGAGCTGTGGCAGATCGCGCCGGAGCTGCGCGCCATGGTCAAATTCCGGCAGCTCAACCTGCTTGCCGATTTTTGCCAGCTCGGCATTTTCGATCTGATCTTCTGTCGCAACGTGCTGATCTATTTCGATCAGGAGACCAAGATCGACGTGCTCGATCGGCTGTCGCGCGCCATCGCCACCGATGGCTTCCTGGTGCTCGGCGCCGCCGAGACCGTGGTCGGGCTGACCGACAGCTTCAAGGTGGTCGGCGATAAGCACGGCCTCTACGCGCCGAACCTGCGCTCGCCAAAACCCTGGGCGCCGCGGCCGGCCAAGAGGCCGGCGCCGCGGCTCGTCGCCGTCAACGGCGGGCGGTGAGGGCGTTCCAGAATGTTCGCCTCTTCGTTGCGTCGCTCCTCGCAATGATTGGTTTCGTTCAAACAAAACACCCAGGCCGTGAGGGTGAGGTTTTTGCCCTTAAAACAAGGCCTCCTTTATCTCGGGGCGATTTGCCTGGGTTATCCTTTGTCCGATTTTGAGGTGGGTACCTCCATCGCCGTTGCGTTGCTGGTTAGTGGCCTCTTGTCGGCAGCTGCCGCGTAGTCTGAGCCAAAAAATATCCATTGAGCAAAATTCCACAGCCTTTGCTTAAACCAATAGACAAGAACGAAGACAACGCCGAGCATCACAACTAGCAATCCGATTTTAGAGATGACGGAATCGCTCAAATGCTCAATCCCGAAATATTCTCCAGTGCGGTCCAACCCTATGTTTAAGACATCTTGGAGCATTGACCAGAGATAGTATGTTCCGCCAAGCCATACTAAGAGATCGGCCGCACTGAGCAGCTCCGTTTGCTTATTCAGGAAGTTTGTTTGTTTTTCCAGCGAATCTATCTGTCGCTTTGAGAGAGTCTCAGCCGCAACGAGCAACGCGGTTTGTTGATTGAGTGACTGCATTTGCTTTGTCGATAGCTCTTTTGCTTCTGTCAGTATGATTTCTTGTGTCCTCAAAATGCCGGTTTGGTGCTCTAGCAAGCGTTGAAAATTATTCATAATTGATGCTATATTGGTCGAGTGGACCCCCACTAACCTCGTGCGTATTGTTGACATGTGGCTATTGATCCGTTGGATCAGATTTTCATAGCGGTCGGCTATCTGCTGAATTTCAAGGATCGACAAACCGAGTCCGCGCTCCAAAAAGTCTCCCAATTGAGGGCGTCCCGGAAGGCGACTCTCCCGTATATCTGCGATTTGCCTTTGAACGACGCTCCAGTCGCCCAGTGCTGCGCTCTTTCTCCCTGACGCGCCTTCAGTGATAAACATATTAAACTCGAGGGCGCGCTGATAGAGCACAAGTGCATCGCTTAAAGCGTTGGAAATCATTTCCTCATTGCTCGAAGCTCTCAAGTTGGTCGACTTCGATACCACTAGATTAAAGTCCTCGTTGATTTGGCTGATGCCGTCTGACAATGCATGTATCCGATCAATATCCTTTACGCAGGACATTCGAAATGTCGCAACGTCGCATAGCCGCCGAACCAAGCGGCCACGCTGGTATGGCGTTAGGCGAAAGTCCACGAAAAAAGTTCGAGTAAAACCTAGCGATCCGGCTATTTCACTGGTTTCTAGAGGTCGAAAATTTGAAAAATAAATTGCTCGCCCGTCTATGACGCTTGACGATACGAAATCATCCTGACCGGGGATAAATTCTTTGGACACATATATGGTCTTCCATAAAATCTCGGCCATGTCGGCGAAGCACTGGTAGAACTGGTTCTGCAGCTCGGTTGCCCCAGCCGCTTCGCGTGCAACTCCATATGAAATCCAGTCGTACAGACTGGCTATGCGCGTTCGGATCTCCTTTGCCAGTTGCAGAATGGCTTCATCGTCCGCTGGGTGTGTCCGGACGTTGGTGGTGAATTCCTGCTCGGGTTTGGTTTGGCCGAGGTGCTGGGGTCGGTCGAGGGGAGGTCCATCGGACCACATGCTGTCCTCAAGTTGCTGGAGCGCACTGAGGCATTCCCCAAAATTGCGGCCACTCATTGACCTGTGGTCGAACGCTGACCGACCGATGTGGAAATCGAAGCCGTCGCAAAATCGCTGAAAAAGCTGCTTTATGTGAGCCGAGATAATCACGAGCAATTCAGCGGGAATTACAAAGTACAGAGCTCCAGCAATCCTGGAGCCCGGAAACGGGTACTCGTTGAAGGCGTTATCGAAGTTGCTCTTTAATTTGAGATCCGGAAAAGAATGTACCAGAGTGCTTGATTTAAGCAGCTTACTTA
>JASHWN010000594.1 GCA_030044035.1 Xanthobacteraceae bacterium | reverse complement strand
GAACATGCGCTCCGAGCCGCCGTCAGGCGGCGCAAGCATGCCGCTCGCTTCCAGCCAGAATTCCTCCTCCCCGTTCTGCTCCCGCAGCCGATAGCGCACACGAAACGGGGCATGCGTACGCAGCGCCTCGTGCAGTGCGGTCTCGACATTGCTGCGGTCGTCCGCATGGACCGTGCGCAAAAAGCCGGCAAGCGTGCCGTCAAAGCCGGCGGGCGGCAGGCGATGAATGGCTTCGAGATTGCTCGACCAGATCACCTTGTCGGTGGCGATGTCCCAGCACCACACGCCGATCCGCGCGCCGTCGAGAGCGCCGCGGATCGTCGCAAAATTGGGAAAGGACTCTTTGCCAATTTTTTCGTCCGCGGCCCCATCTTGCGGCGCAAATGACACGGAGTTCTGCGCTTCGACTCGATCCATTTTTCTTTATTCTATACTTTAATCGAGACACGACGATGGCGCGACTTCTCAAATAAAACGGCTGAGCTTTGCGCAAGTTGCCGCCCGGGCTGGCTAACAGCCCGAAAAATCGTCCTGCAACGGTTCCGTACGGCCACGGAACAAACCGCCGCGCCGGCGATATCGGCCCCTAGTAGATGCCCGACACAGGCCGATCGTTTCGCAGCACAGCGCGCGGCGCAACGGCTCCCGGCGCTTGCAACGCGACGTTCTGCGCGGCGCCGGCGCGCGGCGCCGCCGCATGGCTGATCTGCCGCGCTTGCCGGTCGGGCAGCACGATCACTTTGGTGCCGATTTGGGCGCGACTGTAGAGGTCGATCACGTCCTCGTTGAGCATGCGGATGCAGCCGCTCGACATATGCTGGCCGATCGAGTTCGGCGCGTTGGTGCCGTGGATGCGGTAATCGGTATGGCCGAGATAAAGCGCGCGGGCGCCGAGCGGATTGCCGGGACCGCCGGCGACCCAGCGCGGCAGATAGGGTTGGCGCGCAACCATGGTGGCCGGCGGAATCCAGTCCGGCCATTCGCTCTTGCGGGTGATCGCCTCGACGCCCGACCACTCGAAGCCCTCGCGGCCGACACCGATGCCGTAACGCAGCGCGCGGCCGCCGCCGAGCGTGAAATAAAGAAACGTGTGCGCCGGATCGATGATGATCGTTCCGGGCGCTTCGGTGCCGCCATAGGCGACGACCTGCCGCTGCAGAGCGGGCGCGGGCGCAGGCATCTGATCATCATCGTCGGGCGTGTAGCTGTAAACCGGTGCGGCGGGATTGGCCGGACCATATGACAACGCCTGCGCGGCGGCCGGAACGGCCGGCATCGTGATCAGGCTGGCAAGCAACAATGCGCCGCCAAGGCGGCCGGAGAGATGAGCTGACATGGCGCAGTCCACCGTGCTGGAAATTGCCGTCCACCAATCGCGCAAGGCGAGGAAAAGTTCCGTACCGCCAATCGTCCTGATTTGATTCAAATAGCGGCCACGGCGGGCGCGAACGCGCGCGCGACAAACGCTTCCGGCCCCGACATCGATTGTTAGTCGCGCGGTCGCGGCAAAAGGTTCACAGGCAGCGGCGCCAACAAGGGCGACCCGCCCGGACACCACCGATCGGCCGCCGCTCGCTCAGGCAGTGCAACGGCCGTAGACCACAACCCGCGCCGGGGACGACATCGGGCTGAACGCCGGATCGCAGCCGAGCGGGGTTCGTTCTTGGGTCTGCAGGCCGTCCGGCAGCGGCAGCTTCCGCCACCCGCCGGAACGAGTTGGGCTGTTCAGCGAACCTGGATGGACCAGCGGCAGCCGGTCGCCCTTGCGGAAGCGGTTGACCGACATCGCGGGCGTCCGCGCGGTGGCGCCGGGACCGGAGCTCGGAGCCGCGCCCAACAGCGGGTCGAGACTGACAAGAAGGAAGGCGAGCGCGACGATACCGAACGCGGCGAGAAAGCGGGGATAGAGACGGAGCACAACGAGCCTGGCCATCGGAGTATCTCCGAAGCGCGGGAACGACCGTAGCGACGATCTTCCTTTCTGCGCACGTCAAAGGTCCCCCGAACCGACACGACACCGCCCACGCAACGTGTGACCTCCGCCGCGGTTCCATCCAGCGGAGATTTTTCACTTAGTCGTGATGCGAAACGAGACGCGCCTCGACCCCAACATGAGCTGAAATTTCTGTGCGACCCCTGAAACGTCCGCTCGGAACAAACATCGGCGTAGCGCTTTGTTGTGGCGGACCGGCCATCCTTTCCCCCTCCCCCCGTGCTTGGCCGGCCAAGTTGGGCGCAGCCGATATGCCGATCGGCTGCGCCCTTAGCTTTTTGCTGTTTTGCGCAACGGTGCGGCGCGGTCGCTGCTTGCCAACGTCCCCGCGCCAGGTGAAGCTTGAAGCGTCCATGGGCGTGGTGAGGCGGTCATGTTATCGCGGCGACACTTGTTCCAGCTCCTCGGCACGGCGGGCGCCGCGTCGGGATTTCCCGCAATCGCGCGCGGCCAATCCTACCCGACGCGGCCGGTGCGCTGGATCGTGCCGTTTCCCGCCGGCGGCACGACCGACCTGGTCGCTCGCCTGCTGGCGCAATGGCTGTCGGAGCGGCTCCATCAACAATTCATCGTCGAGAACAAGCCGGGCGGCGGCACCAATATCGGCGTGCAGGCCGCGGTGAATGCGCCGGCCGACGGTTACACGCTTTTGTTTATCCTCACGACCAACGTCATCAATCCATGGCTCTACAAATCGCTGCCGTTCGATTTTCGGCGCGACATCGTGCCGGTGGCCGGGCTTGCCGAGCTGCCGCTGGTCATCGACCTCAATCCCGCGGTGCCGGCCAAGACGCTCGCCGAACTGATTGCCTTCGCCAAGGCCAATCCCGGCAAAATCAATTTCGCCTCGTTCGGCGCCCGCACGATCAGCGACTTGGCGATCCAATTGTTGGAAATGTCGGCCGGCATCGATGTGGTGCGTGTGCCGTATCAGGGCGGCGCGCCGATGCTCACCGACCTGATCAGCGGCCGGGTGCAGGCCGGCCTCGACGCGCTACCCAATTCGCTGCCGCACATCCGAGCGGGCGCGGTGCGCGGCTTGGCGATCCTCTCGGCCAAGCGGACCCCGGCGCTGCCGGACGTCCCCACCGTTGGCGAAACGCTGCCCGGATTCGAAGTCAAGCCTTGGACCGCCGTCGGCGTGCCGCGCGGCACGCCGGCCGCGATCATCGAACGCCTCAATCACGAGATCAACGCCGGGCTGGCCGATCCCGGCATTCAAGCGCGCCTGGCCGAGGTTGGCGGCACGCCGCTCGCTTACAGTCCGGACCAATTGAATGCGATGATCGCGCGCGACGCCG
>JASHWN010000593.1 GCA_030044035.1 Xanthobacteraceae bacterium | reverse complement strand
CTCGCCGCGGCCGAAGCCGCCTGCACGCGCTGCCCGCTGTACAAGGACGCCACCCAGGCGGTGCCCGGCGAAGGCCCGAGCCGTGCCACCTTCATGCTGGTGGGCGAGCAGCCCGGCGACAAGGAGGACCTCGCCGGCAAGCCGTTCGTCGGCCCGGCCGGCCGGGTGCTCGACTAGGCGCTCCACGACGCCGGCATCGCGCGCGAAAAAACCTTCGTCACCAACGCCGTCAAGCACTTCAAGCACGAGATGCGCGGCAAGCGCCGGCTGCACAAGCGGCCCAACAATTACGAGATCGAGCGCTGCAAGATCTGGCTCGACGACGAGCGCAAGCTGATCAAGCCCGCCGCCGTGATCGCGCTCGGCGTCACCGCGGCGCGCAGCCTCACCGGCAAGACGCTGACCATCGCCAAGGTGCGCGGCAAGCCGCTCACGCTCGCCGACGGCACCAAACTGTTCGTCACCGTCCATCCGTCGGCGCTGCTGCGCATCGAGGATGAGACGGACAAGCACGCGGCGTACCGGGCGTTCGTCGCCGATCTGAAAAGCGCCGCCGCGGAGGTGGCGGCCGGGTAGGTGCGTCGCGGCCGAAACACTGATTTGGTCAAACGCATAAAGCGAAGTCGAAAGCCGGCCGAGCAGACAAAGCCGCCGATCCCTTCCTTAGTGTGGGCCGCTACGCCCTTTCTTGGAAGGAGATATCCCGCTCAGAATGGCCTCAATCACTTGCGGGTACTCTTCTATGACCTTCAGGAGCAGTCGTGCGCTCGGGTCCGGCTCATTGCGACCCTGCTCCCAATTTCGAATCGTATCGATATTGAGCAGGAATCGGTCGGCAAATTCCGCCTGTGTGAGACCGAAGATTTCCCTGACGTGACGCGGGTCGACCGTCGGCATTTGGACTGGACGGGCGTCGATACCCAGTCGAGCCAATTGATCGATTGAATGATCGATATCGGGGCACGCCAGTTCAAGGGCTACCGTTTCCCCCTCGGCGAGCCGGTTGACCGCTTCGTGGGCCTTTCGCAATGAAAGACCGCAGCACACCAGCAAGCGAGCAAGATCTATCGGACGACTGATCGGATCAGCCCGTCGCAGATGAACCCTTGCGGCGGGGAAAGCGGTACGCGGGCGGGATTCTGTTTGGCCTCGCTCCCGTCGTTCGAGCGCCTCCTTGAATGATAATTTCTTCGACATCGGCTTCTTCCAAGAGCTTCCGGCCGATTGCATTCAAACCGGCCCTGCCAAGCGCCCCAGGCTGCAAACCCTGCACGTGTGCGCCGTCTACACGGAGAACGCGCCCGCCCTTTGTCACTTCGCCCATCAATTCGAGCGTGCCGGCTGGGGTGACGATCCGGACTATCCAGATCGACTCCTCCGCGTCATCCAGTTCAATGAGGATTTGCGCGTTCGTCCACATATACGCGTTTCGCGTACTAATTTCAAGCGCTAGAACGGGTTACGGGATCAATCCTCCTCGCCGAACCGCGAGGCGATCAGCGCCGCCAGCGCTTCCATCACTTCGGCGGCTTCGTTGCCGGATGCTTCGACCGTGATCGAGGTGCCGGGTGCGGCGGCGAGCATCATCAGGCCCATGATCGAGTCGCCGCCGACGCTGTCGTTGCCGCGGGTCACCCGCACCTCGGCGTCGAATTTCTCGACCGTCTGCACGAACCGCGCCGAGGCGCGCGCGTGCAGGCCCTTTTTGTTGCAGATGACGAAAACCCGGCTCACCGTCCCGGCAGCTGGCGAGGGTTGATCGGCCTTGTGCCCGTCGCCGCTGCGGGCCGACGCGCTCATTTGCCGGTCAGCACGCGGCTCGCGATGGTGACGTATTTGCGCCCGGCTTCCTGGGCGGCAGCGACCGCCTCGCCGAGCGGGCGGTCGGCGCGCACTTTGGCGAGCTTGACCAGCATCGGCAGGTTGATGCCGGCCAACACTTCGACCTTCGGCTGGCTCATCACCGAGATGGCGAGGTTCGACGGCGTGCCGCCGAACATGTCGGTGAGGATGGCGACGCCGTCGCCGGTGTCGACGCGCTTGACCGCGGCAATGATGTCCTTGCGGCGGGCCTCGACGTCGTCTTCGGGATCGATGGTGACCGCCTCGATCTGGTCCTGCGGCCCGACCACATGCTCCAGCGCCGTCCGGAATTCGATCGCAAGCCGGCCGTGGGTGACAAGCACGAGACCGATCATGGAACTCCCCGCGGGCGCGTCCCGGTTGCACCGCACGAAAGGTCCTCCATCATGGTTATCCGAAGTCTAAGCGCAAGGGGCGGTATCGACGAATTTTGGGAGTTGTTGCATTGCAGCAGACCAAAGTCGAATCGGAAGTTTCCCAAAGCCGCCTCTGGCAACGCACTTTCCAACCCACTTGGAACCACTTGCCGCAATGCCCGCCGAGTCTAAAGCCGTTAAGGTTACCAATTCCCAACCGCCGGGCCCTTTCGGCCTTCGCCGGACTTCGGTCCTATGAGGTGAGGAGCGAAAGCACCCTCGGCAAGGCCGGTTCGCCCGCTGCGACGGCAAGCCGCGCCAAGCCGACGCCTTCGAGTTCGGTGCGCTGCTGGTCGGCCTGCGGCAGCCGTTCCGCTTGCGCGGCGAGGTCGACGACGAGCCCGACTACCGCGCTCGGTTCGTAGGGCAGCTTGCGGATGCCGAGGCCGCGCACCTCGATCAGTCCGGCGAGCGCGGTTGCCGGACACACCAGCAGCCGGCCGTGCCTGGCTTCGACGTGAACGCGGTCATCGCCGACCAAACGCGCAAAGCGCAGCGGCCCGCTCTGTGCTGCCGCAATGAGTTCAAGCGCCAGGCGCGATTTGCCCGAGCCCGAAGGCCCGCGGATCAGCACCGCACGCGCGCCGACCAGGACCGCCGAGGCATGGATCGTTTTGTGGTCCGTCATCCTGAGGTGGCCGCGAAGCGGCCCTCGAAGGATGCGGCGCCTCGGCCGTCGCCCTTCGAGGCTCGCTGCGCTCGCTCCTCAGGGCGACGGCAAAGACTCATCACGTCGCCGGCAGGCGCACGATGAAGCGCGCGCCGGCGATCTGCGGCGCTGCGCCCACACCGGTGCCGGCTGCGATCCGGTTCTCCACCCAGATCGTGCCGCCATGGGCTTCCACGATCTGCTTCGAGATCGACAGCCCGAGACCGGAATTCTGGCCAAAGCCCTGGTGCGGCCGGTCGGTATAAAACCGCTCGAAAATTTTCTCCGCCGCGTCCGGCCGCACGCCTGGACCGTCGTCGTCGACCAGAATCTCGACGTGGTTCCTCCGGCGCCGGCACGTCACCCGCACCGTGCCGGCGGGCGGCGAGAACGAGCGCGCGTTTTCGATCAAGTTGTCGACCACCTGGCCGAGGCGCGAGTCGTGGCCGGGTACCTGAAATGCGCGCAGGCCGCCGCCTTCGAAATTCAGCGTGACCTTGACGCAATCGTCGCGCTTGACCTCGTTGGCGACGCTGACCACGGTGGTGAGCAGCTTGGCGAGATCGATCGGCGCCGCCTCCTGGCGCTGCAGCTCGGCGTCGAGGCGGCTGGCGTCGGAAATATCCGAGATCAGGCGATCGAGCCGCTTGACGTCGTGCTGGATGATGTCGAGCAGCCGCTTGCGGCTCTCCTCGGTCCTGGCGAGCGGCATCGTCTCCACCGCCGAGCGCAGCGAGGTCAGCGGATTTTTCAGCTCATGCGCCACGTCGGCGGCGAAGCGCTCGATGGCTTCGATGCGGCTATAGAGCGCGTTGGTCATGGCGCGCAGCGTGCCGGACAGATGGCCGATCTCGTCGCGGCGGCGGGTGAAATCCGGGATTTCGACGCGCGACTGGATGCGGCGACGCACGCTCTCGGCCGCGTCGGCCAGGCGCCGCACCGGCTCGGCGATGGTGCCGGCCAACAGGATCGACAGCACCACCATCACGGCGGCGGCGATCAAGAACACTTTCAGAATGGCGAGCCGTTCCGCCGTCACCATGTTGTCGATGTCGGCGCCCTGCGTCGACAGGAACAGCGCGCCGCGCACGGCGCGGTAGCGCTGCACCGGCACCGCGACCGAGACGATGACGTCGCCGCGATCATTGATGCGCACCATGCTGGCATCATGGCCGTTGAGCGCCTGCGCGACCTCCGGATAGCCCTTGCCCTGGTCGGCACCGAGCTCGCGATAAAGCGGCAGGTCGCCGCGGTTGAGCCATAGCCGCACCGCGATCACGGCGCGCTCGAACAGGCTTGGCTGTTTGGCGTCGGGCGACGGCAGGTCGGAGCGCAGCACGTCGCCGCGGCCGAACAGGCTGCGGCTGTCGACCAGCTGGATGCCGTCGCGGTCGTAGATGCGGGCGCGGGTCTTGGTGGGCGAAACGAGGTCGCGCAATATCGGCGCCACACGCGTCGGGTCGATCGGGAAATCGAGGCCGTACAGCGCATCCTCAGAGGGGCCGTAACTTTCACCGGGCTGCAGGTTCTGCAGCTTTTCCGGATCGATGGTGATGGCGGAGCCGGTTTCGCCGGTGGCCGAATCGGCAATGGCGTGGGCGATGATCTGGCCTTGCTGCAGCAGCGTCTGAACGCGCGCATCGATCAGGCGGGCGCGGAACGGCGACAGATAATTGATGCCGATCGAGAGCGCGAGCAGGCCGGCGACATTGAGCACGACGATACGGCGCGTCAGGCTCGACGAGCTCTGGTTGACGAAGAAGTGCCAGCCGCGGCGCAGCCAGTCGAGCGCGCGGCCCGGCAAACGGCGCGCCGGACGGTCGTCGCGCGCCGCCGCCGCTGCGGCGACGGGATCGGCCTCGACCTGCGCTTCCGCCGGCGCAAGCGGCGGCGCTTTGTTGTGGTCGATATTCGTGGGTCGATCGAGCACGTGGTCTGCCGGGGTTCGCATCGGCCCCTCTCGCTGCCCGCCGCGCAAGCGCGGCGAGCCGGGAGCGGAACCAGACGCCATTAATACCGCACGTCAGCCGTCCCAGTCAGTGGGCCATTATGGCTGGCAATCACATCTTCGGCAGGGCGGCGGCCCTGGCCTGCCCGTCGTCCACGCTACGCACGGCAAATGGTCAAAGTCAAAGCCCCGAGGTCTGCCGGCCTCGCTGGTGCCGGACTGCCTTAAAGCCAAACGGCTGCGCCGCGGCGCGTTACGCTACTCTTTGAAACGATAG
>JASHWN010000592.1 GCA_030044035.1 Xanthobacteraceae bacterium | reverse complement strand
GTTCCACCAGACCGACCGGCCGGTGCGGACCGCGAGCGCCAGCCAGGTGCGCCAGCCGATCTACACGTCGGCCATCGGCCGTTGGCGCGTTTATGCGGAGCATATCGAGCCGTTGCTGGACGGCCTCGGCGTCACCTCGGCCGAGGCTCTAAGCCAAGCAAGCAAGGCCGGGTGACATGACTGCACAGCCGGCATGCGCATGCACAGCGCTGGGCTGGAGCCTGGATTGTGTATGGCGCGCAATTCTAGGTAGAAATCGGGCTCGGGTTGTCCTCTGAGGGAGAGCTCAATTCTAAGAAAACCCATTCTCGAAAATATAATTCTTATTTTTAGTTCCTTAGCAGATGGAAACTTTCTAGACGAAACGCAGCAAAATTTCTTGTGCAACCACACAGGGCATCCTTGACGTATTCCTATTAGCATTGTATTAGTCATGTTAGGCGTCATACTCTCGGGGGACTGAAATCTTCCTGCACCGCTTCTACGCAAAGTTGTATTCTGCGTATGAGCGTATAAACACGACAGGCTCCCAAGACGCCGCGCTAACAACGGCTGCAGCGAAGGCCCCAACCGGGCCAAAGGGAGGGTTTGTCCCATGACACGTTCAGGTCAAGACGAGAGCCTGTGGATTCGTGAAGACGCAGACCGCGGCAAGTGGCGCGATGCCGAGCGGGCGCGCCTGAACCGGCGCGAAATCCAGCAAGCGCTGTCGAGCGGTCAAATCTCGCGGCGGGATCTCGTCAAGTGGGGGCTTTACACCAGCGCCGCCGTCATCGCGCCGATCGGCGGGCTCAGCCCATTCGTGCGCACCGCTTACGCGCAGTCCTCCGCTGTTGCGCCCGCGCACTTCCAGACTGGCGCCGGCGGCACCGGCGTGCCGACCGGATTGCCGCGCAGCTCGACCTTCGGCGTTGCGCCGTTCAGTTCGCCGCTCTACCGCCTCGACATTCTGCCGCAGTACTATGTCCCGGGCAGCGAGGCGGCGAAATACCCGATGCCGTCGATACCGCAGAGTACCACGGCGCTCAGCCCGGCGCCTACGGTGGAGGCCAACACCACCCAGCAGCCGGTCAATCCGCAGCTGGTCAACGGCACGACCGGCTTGACCGGACCAATCGAGGGGCGGCCGCCGGGCTCCATCTGGGCACACCAGAAATACAGCGAATTCCCGCCGCAGATCCAGTTCGACATCACCATCGCGAACGCAGGGTCCAATTCCAGTTACAGCCCGGGCGTTGCCTCGAATTTCAACAGCGGGATCAATGCGTCGTCTTCGATCCCGGCTAAATTCAACCCCAACTTCCCGGCGCAGACCAACAACTCGATGTGGATGTACGAGGGCACGTTCCCGCCCAAGCTCATGATTTCGCGCTACGGCTTCCCGGCCTTGACGCGACACTACAATGACTTGCCGTACAGCGTAACGCAGAACGGCGTCAACAATTTCGGCAAACATACGACCACCATCCACGAGCACAATGCGCATCATGGCTCGGAGAACGACGGCTTCACCGGCGCCTATTTCTTCCCCGGCGAGTTCTACGACTACCATTATCCGTGGACGCTGGCGGGATGGACCTCCATCAACACCGGAGCGACGGTGGAGCAGGCCGGCGCCCCGAACGGCAATGGCGGCATCATCGAAGTGCCCGGCGATTGGCACGAGACCATGAGCTCGCACTGGTTCCACGACCACATGTTTACCTACACGGACCAGAACATCTACAAGGGCCTCGCGGCCATGAACAACATCTACAGTGCGCTTGACCGCGGCAATGAAGGCCACAACGACGGCGTCAACCTGATGCTACCCAGCGGCACGCAGCAGGATTTCGCCAACCTGGAATACGACATCAACCTGATGTTCGCAGACAAGGCCTGGGACCGCAACGGCCAGCTCGACATGGACACCGCGCAGTTCGACGGTTTCCTCGGCGATCAGATGACGGTGAATCTCACCTGGAAGCCGTTCCTGCAGGTCTATGCGCGCAAGTACCGCTTCCGCCTGTTGAACACTGCGGTGTCGCGCTTCTTCGTGTTCGCGCTGAGCGACAGTTCGAACATGGTCTATATCGCCAATGACGGCAATCTGCTGCCGGCGCCAGTGACGGCCACGCAGCTCGATCAGCTCGGCATCGCGGAGCGCTACGATATCGTGATCGACTTCTCACGCTACAGGGCCGGCACGACGCTGTATCTGGTCAACCTGCAAGAGCAGACCAACGGCAAGCTGCCCGGGACAATCCTCACGGTGGCGAGCGCCATGCAGGGAGTTTCCGTCGATCCCGCGGTCGGGCCTTGCTTGCAGTTCCAGGTCACGGGCGCGCCGCCGGCCAGGGACGAGAGCGTCATTCCCGCGACGATGATCCCCAATCCGGCCGAGCCGGCGATCAACAACAATCGGACGTTCCTATTCGGCCATTTTGGCGAGGTCACCCAAGACAATCCGGTCACGACCTATGACGGCAACGGCACGAACGGCGGCGTCAATGGAGTCGGCACCTGGGCCATCGCAACCTATAACAATG
>JASHWN010000591.1 GCA_030044035.1 Xanthobacteraceae bacterium | reverse complement strand
TGCATGGCCCAGGCGCCGGCGAGATCGTTCGAGGTGATGAGGATCGACGACACGCCGTCGCCGCCGCGCGCCGGCCGGTTGGCCTGCTCCTCGTCCTCGCTGGCGGGCAGCGCCTCGACCCAGAGCTGCCCGGAGGAGAAGCGGCCGGGAAAGTCGCGCAACAGATAAAACGTCTTGGTCAGGACGTGGTCGCGCGGCACCGGCTCGAGCTGCGGGATGTCGAGCGAGGCGAGGATTTGGCGCAGCTCGACCATGCCGGGGCTTTGCGTCTCGCCGCCGGGACCGGGCGGCGCCTCGACGGCGTCGCGGGTGTCGAACAGCACCGTGCCGCCGTTCTTCATGTACGCGTCGATGCGCTTGAGCGCTTCGGCGGACGGCCGTTCCGCGCCCGGCACGATCGGCCAGTAGATCAGGGGGTAGAACGCCAGCTCGTCATGGGTAACGTCGAGCCCGATCGGGTCGTCGGCCTCGAGCGCGGTGCGCTGCGCCAGCACCGCGGTCAGGCCGGACAGGCCGGCTTTGCTGATGCTGTCGACGTTGTTGTCGCCGGTAACGACATAAGCGAGCCGCGTTTCGAGCGCCGCCGGCGGCACGTCGGCGCGCGGATTTTGCGCGTGCGCGAAAGCGAGCGACAGCGCCAGAACGGCGAGGCCGGCGATGAGCGCCGCCGCGGCGCGACGGCGCGGGATGAGCCGCTGGATGCCGCCGCCGAGGAACAGCACCGCGATGGTGTCGAGCAGCAACAGCGCGAGCGCGGCGAGAAAGACCGGACCGCGCAAGTCCAACGGCTCGCTGGTGCGGTAGACTTCGTGGCGCGCGTTGCCGAGCGCACTGAAATCGAGCGGCGCCAGGCGATCGGTCGGCGCGAGCGTGTTGACGGCGAAGTAGCTTTCCGGCGGGCCATAGAAGCCGGGCGGATGATCGGCGTTGGCGCTGCCGGAAAAGTCGGTCGGCACCGGCCGCGCCGTGGGCGGCGGTGACACGAAGGCGCCGAAGCCGTCGAGCACGCGCGTCGGCGGCACCACCTCGCGCACGTTGGCGGCTTTGGTACTGGCGGCGACTTCAGCACCCGCGCCGCTCTCTGCCACATTGGACGCGCCGGCCAGATCGACGATGCGCTTGAGCATGTCGACGAAGCTGCCGGACAGCGGCAGATTGGACCAGCGCGTGTCGCCGGTGACGTGGAACAGCACGATCAAACCCTTGCCGCGGTGCGCCGCCGTCACAAGGGGCGTGCCGTCGGCGAGCATCGCCCAGGTATTGTCGTTCAACGTCGCATCGGGCTCGGCCAGAACTTGCCGGGTGACGGTGACGTCATTCGGCACCGCCATGCCGTTGAACGGGCCGTCATGGGAGAAAGCGGCGAGCGGCTGCGGCTTATCCCAGCTCAAACTGCCGCCGAGAACGCGTCCGCCGCGCCGCAATTTGACCGGGACGAGATCATCGTCGTCAGAAGCCGCAAGGCGCGGTCCGGCAAAGCGGACCAAGACGCCGCCGTTCTCGACCCATTGCGCCAGCCGCTCGTGGGCGTCGCCGGCAATGGTGCCGACGTCGGCCAGGATCAGCATCGGCAGTTTCTGGTCGAGGAAATGCGAGATCGCATCGGCCGGCGATTCGCCCTGGGCGAGCCTCAAGTCGGCGAATGGCGAGAGCGCGCGCTCGATGTAATAACTCGACGACAACAGCGGCTCATCGGTGTCGGAAGTGGCGGCCGAAACGATGCCGACGGTACGACGCCGCCAGCGCTTGTCGAGGAGCTGGACCGCGCCGGCGGAACGCTCGCCGGCGATTTCAAGGCGCGCGATGTCGTTGCGGATTTCCACCGGCAGGTCGAAGCGCGCTTGCGTTTCGCGCTCGCCGGCCTTGAACGCGAACGGCGCTTCGCCGAGCGACAGGCTTTTGAGATCGAGCGCGCTCACGGTGCCGGATTCCGCGGCGCCCGTAACGGCGCGCAGCACCTTCACGCTCAGGCCGCCGGCCGCGTTCTCCGCCGCGGCCAGTGCGCGCGGTTCCGCCACGCCTCCCGACACGATGGTGAGCGGATGGTTTTGCCCGATGGTCTCCGCCAACCCTTTGACGAAGTCGCCACCCTTGCCGAGGTCGGTGCCGTCGGACAGCCAGACCAGCTCGATGTCTCGCGTTGCATTGATGAAGCGTCCGATCGCGGGGAGCGCGTCGGCGCGGGCGACGGTGTAAGGCACGGGTTTGAGCTGATGCAGCCGCACGCGCGCGGATTCGGCGGGCTCGAGCGAAATGTCGCGCGTCGCGTCGGAAAGCGGGATCAGCGCCACGGCGCGCCGCTCGTCGGCGGCGCGCGCAATAATGTCGTCGGCGGTGCGCAGGCGCGCGTCCCAGGTCGCAGCCGCCGCCCACCCGTCATCGATCAGGATGCCGATCGGCGCCCGCGATTGCGTGGCAGCCAGCGGCGGATGCCAGAGCGGACCCGCGGCGGCGATAATGATGAGCGCCGCGAGCGTCAACCGCATCAGGGTGAGCCACCATGGCGTGCGCGCCGGCGTTTCCTCGCGGGGCGCGATCTCGAACAGCAGCCGGGTCGCCGGAAAGTCGATGCGTCGCGGCCGCGGCGGAATCATGCGCAGCAGCCACCACAGCACCGGCAGGGTCAGCAGGCCGATCAGCACCAGCGGTTCGGCAAAGCCGAGCGGCAATCCGCCGATCATGTCGGCACCCTCGACTCGTGGGCAGTGGACGGCGGCGACGCAAAGTCAGCCGCTGCAGCGCCGATGCGGGCGTGCAGCGCCAACACGAGTTCGCTCGCCGGGCGATCGGTGCGGTGAATGATGAAGGTCCAGCCGAGCCGGTCGGTTTCGCTGCGGATCTCGGCGCGATGATGCGCGACCCGCGCGGTGTAATCGGCGCGCCAGGTCTCGGCGCGGCCGGCGGTTATGCGGCCGCCGCCTTCCGGCTCGATGAATTCGATGCGGCCCCAATAGGGAAACGTTTCCTCGGCGGGATCGACGATTTGCACGACGTGGCCGCGCGCGCCGTTGCCGGAGAGTTGCGTGATCGTGCGCCGCACTTCGCTGATGTCGCTCCATAGATCGGACAGCAGCACGACTTCGGCGAGCGGCGCCGGCGCAAAATTCGGCGGCAGGCTCGCGCGTTCACTGCGGTCGTGCAGGATCGCTTGCGCCATGCGCTCCACCACATTGCGGCTGCCGGTCGGCCGCAGCAGACCGGGAATGCCGACGCGTTCGCCGCCTTCGACCAGAATTTCGCCGAGCGCCAGCGCCAGCACTAGCGTGCGGTACAGCTTTGTTTCGTGTGCGAGCTGCGAGGCGAAGACCATGGACGGCGAACGGTCCGGCCAGATCCACACGGTGTGCGCTGCTTCCCATTCCTGCTCGCGCACATAAAGATGATCGTCGCGCGCCGAGCGCCGCCAATCGACGCGCGAGGCCGGCTCGCCGGAGATGAAGCGGCGATATTGCCAAAAGTTTTCGCCGGGGCCGGCACGCCGGCGGCCGTGCAAGCCGTGAATCACGGTTGCGGCGACGCGGCGCGCCTCGAGAATGAGGCGCGGCATTGCAGCGGCGAGCGTTTGGCCTTCGCCGACTGCGTGCGCAACCGCGACGCCTTCTTGCTTGCTGAGCCTCGGCTCGAGCGCCATTCGCTATCCGATCCGCGCCTTCAGGCGGCCGATCACTGCTTCCATGCTCTGGCCTTCGGCACGCGCGGTAAACGTCAGCGCCATGCGGTGCTTGAGCACCGGCTGGGCGAGGTCGAGCACGTCGTCGATCGAGGGCGCCAGGCGCCCGTCGAGCAGCGCGCGAGCGCGCACTGCGAGCATCAAGGCCTGGCTGGCGCGCGGGCTTGGTCCCCAGGCGATGAGCTTGGCGTCCGCGCTGTCGGCCGCCGGCCGCGCCGAGCGCACCATTTGCAGGATCGCTTCGACCACCGATTCGCCGACCGGCAGCCGCCGCACCAGCCGCTGCGCGCCCATCAATTCATCGGCGGTCATCGCCGGCTTTGGCCGCGTCTCCTCCGAGCCGGTGGTGTCGAACAAAATTTTGCGCTCGGCGTCGCGATCCGGATAGTCGACGTCGATTTCCATCAGGAAGCGGTCGAGCTGCGCTTCCGGCAGCGGATAGGTGCCTTCCTGCTCCAGCGGATTTTGCGTGGCCAGGACGTGAAACGGCTTCGGCAGATCGTGGCGCGCGCCGGCGACGGTGACATGCTGCTCCTGCATCGCCTGCAGCAATGCCGACTGGGTGCGGGGGCTCGCGCGGTTGATCTCGTCCGCCATCAACAGCTGGGCGAATACCGGGCCGGAAATGAAGCGGAAGCTGCGTTTGCCGGTCTGGCTCTCCTCCAGCACTTCGGTGCCCAGAATGTCGGAGGGCATCAGGTCGGGCGTGAACTGAATGCGGCGCGCATCGAGCCCGAGCACGATGCCCAAGGTCTCGACCAGCTTGGTCTTGGCGAGGCCGGGCACGCCGACCAAGAGCGCATGGCCGCCGCACAGGATCGTGACCAGCGCCTGCTCGATGACCTTGTCCTGGCCGAAGATCACGGTGCCGATGGCGGCCTTGGCGGCGCGCGCGTGCGCGGCGGTCGCTTCGGCCGCGCGCACGATCATGTCTTCGAGCTTTTCCAATCCCTCTCCGCCGGCAGCGGGCATCGTCAACTCCTCTTCCAGCTGTCTAACCCCGTTCCTTTGCCTTCGATGCGGGAGCAAGGCACGGGAGGCCCCGCATTCACGTGGGAATCAATCCTACTGCAACCAAGTTTGCACGCTTCTTCGGCAATGCAATATATGCGCCAGCTGCAGAAAGGCAGATCAGGCGACTATTTTTTCATCCACGGGAACACAAGCTGGCTTGGACCTGCGCAGGCGGCAATCGCTGTTCACGATCGCGCGAGCAGGCCCGGTCGGTCGGCCCCCGGACTCTCATGTCCGGCGGCAAGGTCAGGGCAAACCATGGCGAAGGAAGGGCAGGCGCGGCTCGGCTCGATCACGGACGCGCTAACGCGGACCGGCAAGGGCGCCAAAGGCCTGCCGCCGGTCGAGCGCTGGAATCCGCCATTTTGCGGCGATCTCGACATGCGCATCGCCGCCGACGGCACCTGGTTCTATCTCAAGACCCCGATCGGACGGCCGACGCTGGTCAAGCTGTTCGCCGCGGTGCTCAAGCGCGAAGGCGAGAGGTATTTTCTGGTCACCCCGGTGGAGAAGTGCGGCATCCAGGTCGATGACGCTCCCTTTCTCGCCGTCGAGCTTGCGGTCGAAGACACCTCGGCCGGCCGGGTGCTGCACTTCCGCACCAATGTCGACGACTGGGTCGCCTGCGGTCCCGAGCATCAGCTGCGCTTTGAGCCGGAAACCGGCACCGGCGGCCTGAAACCTTATCTGCACGTGCGCCGCGCTCTGTGGGCCAAGGTGACACGGGCGCTGTTTTTCGATCTGGTCGAACTCGGCGAAGAGCGCGAGGTCGAAGGCAAGGCGATGTTCGGCGTGACCTCGATGGGCGCGTTCTTCGCCATGGCACCGGCCGATCAGGTGAGGGATTTTAAGTGAACGAGCACAGCGCAATGTCGTCGGGGATCGCGGCGGCGAGCGGTTTCTTCGAACGCGCGCGGAACAGGTTGCGGCTCGACGTGCCGCCGGCGCTGACCGACCCGACCGCGCAGGGGATTCGCCGCGGCGATCTCGATCTCGATCCGACGTTATGGGAGCGCGCCGGGGTGAGCGCTACCAAGCCCGCCGCCGTGCTGGTGCCGATCGTCGATCGCACCCGGCCGACGGTGCTGCTCACCCAGCGCACGGCCGAACTCGCAAGCCACGCCGGACAGATCGCGTTTCCGGGCGGCAGCATCGATCTTGACGACGAAAGCCCGGTCGCCGCCGCGTTGCGCGAGGCCGAGGAGGAAGTCGGGCTTCCGCCGATGCTGGTCGAGCCGATCGGCTATCTCGACCTTTATCTGACCTTTTCGGGCTTCCGCATTCTGCCGACCGTGGCGCGGGTCAAGCCGGACTTTTCCCTGGCGCTCAATCCGAGCGAGGTCACCGAAGCCTTCGAAGTGCCGCTCGACTTTCTGATGCAGCCGGCCAATCACCAGCGCAAGACGCGCGACTGGAAAGGAATTACGCGGGAATATTATGCGATGCCGTACGGCGAGCGCTACATTTGGGGCATCACAGCGGGTATCCTGCGTAATCTCTACGAGCGGGTCTACGCCGCATGATCCGGCCGGCTTTGACCGAAATCGCGCTGTTCCTCACGCCGTTCGTGCTTTACGCGGCGTTTCTGCTCGCAACCAATGCCGCCGTGCTGCAGCGCAAATCGTGGCCGCCGCGGCGGCTCGCCACGCTGTTGATTGCGGCGCTCGTGCTGATGATCGGCAGCTTCGTGGTGCTGGCGCAATTTTCCGGCGCGCGGCCGGGCTCGACCTATGTACCGGCGCATATCGAGGACGGCAAGTTCGTGCCGGGCCGCACGCAGTGACGGCGCGCCCACCGCTTGCCGGCGCGGCGTGGCTCAAGCAAGGCGCGGTGGCGCGCCTGCTGACCGTGCTCGATCGCGATGGCGAGGAGGCGCGCGTGGTCGGCGGCGCGGTGCGCAACGCGCTGTTGCGGCTGCCGGTCGGCGAGGTTGACGTCGCCACCACGGCGCTGCCGCAGGAGGTGATCCGCCGCGTCACGGCCGCCGGCTGGAAAGCGGTGCCGACCGGTATTGCGCACGGCACCGTCACCGTGGTGATCGACAGTCAGCCGTTCGAAGTCACCACGCTGCGCGAGGACGTCGAAACCTTCGGCCGCAAGGCGCGCGTCAAATTCGGCCGCGACTGGGCGGCGGACGCGCAGCGCCGCGACTTCACCATCAACGCGTTGTCGGCGTCGGCCGCCGGCGAGGTGTTCGACTATGTCGGCGGCCTCGACGACATCGCCGCGCGCCGCGTGCGCTTCATCGGCGATCCGGCGGCGCGCATCGCCGAGGATTATTTGCGCATCCTGCGCTTCTTCCGTTTCCATGCGCATTTCGCGTCCGGCGCGCCGGATGAAGCCGGCTTGGCCGCGTGCATCCGTGCCCGCGCCGGCCTCGACCAGCTGTCGCGCGAGCGCGTGCGCATGGAGCTGGTCAAGCTCCTGATCGCGCCGCGCGCTGCGGCGACGCTGTGGGTCATGGCCGGGGCCGGCATTTTGGGCACGGTGCTCGGCGGCGTGGCCTATGTCGCGACTTTCGAGAAACTGGTTGAACGCGAAGCCGCGCTCGGATTGGAGCCAGACCCGGTGCGCCGTCTCGGCGCGCTCGGCGTGGCGGTGCGCGAGGATGCGGCGCGTTTGGCCGAACGCCTGCGCCTGTCCAATGCCGAGACGGAGCGGCTTCTTGCACTCGACGGCTGGTGGCGCGTGGCGCCGGCGGCAGGCGAGCAGCCGGCGCATGCACTGCTCTATCAGCTCGGCCCGCAATCGTTTGTCGATCGCGTGCTGCTCGCCTGGGCGCACGCATCCGCCGACGCTGCCGACGCGGACTGGCACGCGCTCGCGACGTTACCGCGACGTTGGACCGCGCCAAACTTCCCGCTCAAAGCCGCGCATTTCACTCGCCGCGGCGTTGCCAAAGGCCCCGCGCTCGGCGCCGCGTTGCGCGCCGCCGAGGCGGCCTGGATCGCGGCGGATTTTCCGCTGGGGCGGGACGCCGTCGAAGCGATTGCCGCGCGGGCGGTCAACAACAACTAAATCGATGTACCAGTACGGCGACGGCATGGGCCCGCAGTTGGGGCTGGCCTGCTCCGATTGTATAGCGTATATCTTCAACCAGAGACCGGATCATCCCGACGATCTAGCGTCACATACTGGCATCCGCCAACGCGATTGACGGCACTCCCATAAAGAAACGAGTGGCGGCATAAATACCTCCGCCCCTCGCGGCGAATGGAACGAACGATGTCCCGCTTCAGATCGACGCTCAAGAGAACGGAGAACAGAGTTGAAGCGATCATCTTTGGAACGCGATGGCTGCTCGCTCCAGCATACATTGTCCTTATTGGCTGTCTCGCGATGCTGATGTACAAAACATTTGAGGAATTCGTTCAGCTTCTATTGGGAGTTCACGTCTTTGCGGAAGGTCAAGCGATTTCGCAGGTGCTTGTGATCGTCGACCTTATTCTGGTGATGAACCTGGTTCTTATGGTGTTATTTGTTGGTTACGTAAATTTCGTTTCAAAGGTCCATCCGCCGGAAGAGCGAGAGGAGGACTGGCCTGAATGGATGGAGTATCTTGATTACAGCGGCTTGAAGGTGCAGGTCCTGGGATCCGTCATCGCCGT
>JASHWN010000590.1 GCA_030044035.1 Xanthobacteraceae bacterium | reverse complement strand
ACGACTTCGTCCTCACCTCGTTGATGGTGAAACTGCACTGCAAAAGCTTTGCCGAGCGCCTCCTCGTGCCGGCCTTTATCTTCTTCTTTCAGATGCTCTATCCGTTCGCCTGGGCCAACGATCCGCGCCGCGGCACCGCGGCGGCGGCCGGTGGCTGCATGCTGGTACGCCGCGACGGGCTGCGTGAGGCCGGCGGTTTGGCGGCGATCCGCGGCGCTTTGATCGACGATTGCAGCCTTGCCAAACTTCTCAAAGCGCGCGGCCCGATCTGGATCGGCCTGACTGAACGCGTGCACAGCATTCGCGCCTATCCGAAACTTGCCGACATTCGCCGCATGGTGTCGCGCACCGCTTACGCGCAACTCGATTATTCGCCGCTCCTTCTCGCCGGCACGATCGCGGGTCTCGCACTCGTCTACCTGGCGCCGGTGGCGCTGGCGATCTTCGCCGGCGGCATCCCGCAGTTCCTCGGCCTGTTCGTCTGGCTGTTGATGGCGCTCGCGTTCCGCCCGACGCTGCGGCTCTACGGACTGTCGGCATTTTGGGGCGTGGCGCTGCCGGCGATTGCCGCGATCTATATGGCGTTTACGCTTGATTCCGCCTATCAGCATGCCCGCGGGCGCGGCGGCATGTGGAAAGGCCGCGCCCAGGCCAACGTTTCGGAATTGCGATGAACGACGCGGGCCATAACGACGCCGCTGCATGGCGCTCGGGCAAGGGGCATCGGGACGAAAATTTCCCGGTCGCCTCCTGGCTCATTCATCCGCGCCACCGCGGCATCGTTCTTGCGTTCTACAATTTCGTGCGCACCGCCGACGACATTGCCGATCACGCCGCGCTGCCGCCGGATCGGAAGCTCGCGCTGCTCGATCGCCTCGACGCCGGCCTCACCGCGCAGAACGACACCGACGCGGTCGCCGTGCAGCTGCGCGGAAAACTCGCCGAACGCAAGCTCTCGCCCAAGCATGCGCAGGATCTGCTTGCCGCTTTCAAGCTCGACGTGACCAAACTGCGCTATCGCGACTGGGACGATTTGATCTTCTATTGCTCGCTCTCGGCCATGCCGGTCGGCCGCTTCGTGCTCGACGTGCACGGCGAGAGCCGCGACACCTGGCCGGCCAACGACGCGCTGTGCGCCGCCTTGCAGATCATCAATCATCTGCAGGACTGCAAAGACGACTATCTCAACCTCGATCGCGTCTACGTGCCGCTCGACGCGCTCGCCGCCGCGGGCGCTACGGTGGAGGCGTTGGGCGAAGAGCGCGCTTCGCCGTCTTTGCTTATGTGCCTGCATCGGCTGGCCGAGCGCACCGAGCGCTTGCTGAGCGAGAGCGACGTTTTCCCTCTGCTGATCGAGGATCGCCGGCTTGGCCTCGAAGTCTCCGTCATCAACACCTTGGCGCACCGCTTGATCGCGCTGCTGATGAAGCGCGATCCGCTGAGCGGCCGGGTGCACCTGTCATTGTCCGCCGTTGCCGGGCTGACCCTTGTCGGAGCGCTGAGTGGAGCGTCGCGGCGTCTCGCCCGGCGCTTTTCGGCGGCAACGCATAAGCCGCGGGGTGCGTAAGTGAAAGAGCAGCCAACGCCAGCGGCCGTGCGCGCCGCCGGCAGCTCGTTTTACGGCGGCATGCGCATTCTGCCGCGGCCGCAGCGCGAGGCGATGTTCGAAATCTATGCGTTCTGCCGCGCTGTCGACGACATCGCTGATGATCTCGGACCGCGCGAGGTGCGCCGCGGCGAATTGCAGCGCTGGCGCGCCGACATCGACGCGCTCTATGCCGGCGCGCCGCCGCCGCAGCTCGACGGCCTGGCGCAGGCGGTGCAGACATTCGACCTGCAGCGCGCCGATTTTCTTGCCGTGATCGACGGCATGGAGATGGATGTGGTGGCCGATATCCGCGCGCCCGATCGGCCGACGCTGGAGCTTTATTGCGACCGCGTCGCCTGCGCGGTCGGCCGGCTGTCGGTGCGCGTGTTCGGCATGGAGCGCGATGCCGGCCTGGCGCTCGCCGACCAGCTCGGCCGCGCGCTGCAGCTCACCAACATTTTGCGCGACCTCGACGAGGACGCGGCGTTGGGCAGGCTTTATCTGCCCCGGGATGCGCTGCGCGATACCGGCATTATCAGCACCGATCCGCAAACCGTGTTGGCCAATCCGATGCTCGGCGAAGCCTGCGGCGTGCTGGTCGAATTGGCGCGACAACATTTTGCCAAGGCGCGCGCCATCATGGCGCAGGCGCCGCGGCGCGCCGTGCGGGCGCCGCGCATCATGGCCGAGGCGTATGGCCTCATTCTCGATCGCCTGGCCGCCCGCGGTTTTGCGCCGCCGCGTAAGCCGGTGCGGCTGCCGCGTGCGCGGCTTTTGTTGGTCGTGCTGCGCAATCTGATGTGATGCGGCTATTGTGATGACTCGCACATTTCACATCATCGGCGCCGGTCTCGCCGGCCTTTCCGCCGCGCTGGCATTGTCGGCACGCGGCGAGCGCGTGGTCGTGCACGAGGCGACGGCGTTCGCCGGCGGCCGCTGCCGCTCGTATCGCGATGCCACGCTCGGCATGGTGATCGACAACGGCAATCACCTTTTGCTGTCCGGCAATCATGCGGCGCTCGCCTACCTGCGCAGCATCGGCGCCGAACAGCGTTTGGTCGGGCCGCCGCGCGCAGAATTCGCGTTCGTTGATCTGGCGAGCCGCGCGCGTTGGACGCTGCGCTTCAATGACGGTCGCCTGCCGTGGTGGATTTTCGACCGCGGCCGGCGGGCGCCGGGGACAAGCGCTTTGGATTATTTCGGGCTGGCAAAGTTGCTCTGGCCAAGCCCGGGCAAGAGTGTCGGCGAGGTCATCGCCTGCGATGGACCGCTTTATCAGCGGCTCGTCGAGCCGCTGCTCCTTGCCGCGCTCAACATCGATCCGCCGCACGGTTCGGCGCGATTGGCGAGCGCAGTGATCCGCGAAACGCTCGGCGCCGGCGGACGCGCCTGCCGGCCGCTGATCGCACGCGACGGCCTCGGCGCAACGATGATCGAGCCGGCGCTCGCCGCGTTGCAAAGCCGCGGTGTGGCGGTGCGTCTCGAGCATCAATTGCGCGGGCTGCGCCCTGGCGCCGAACGCATCGAGGCGCTCGATTTCGGCAACGAGACGATCTTGCTCGGCGCGGCCGACGCCGCGATCGTCGCGGTGCCGCCCTATGCGGCGGCCGCGCTGGTCGAGGGCCTTTCGGTGCCGACTGAGTTTCGCGCCATCGTCAACGCGCATTTCGCCATCGATGCGCCCGCCGAACAGCCGCCGATCCTCGGCGTGCTCAACGGCATGGTGCAATGGATTTTCGCCTTCCCGGGACGCGTGTCGATCACGATCAGCGCCGGCGACCGCCACCTCGACACGGCGCGCGATATTTTGGCCAAGACGATCTGGAACGAAGTCGCTGCCGTAACCGGGCTGCCGAGCACGCTGCCGCCGTGGCAAATCGTGCGCGAGCGGCGTGCCACCTTTGCGGCGACACCGGCGCAGGACGCCAAGCGACCCGGCGCCGCAACGCGATGGCGCAATCTCGCGCTCGCCGGCGATTGGACCGACACCGGTCTGCCGGCCACGATCGAAAGCGCGATCCGCTCCGGCAACCGCGCCGCCGCGCTCGTCGCGCGCCAAGCAGCATGAGTAAACGATGAACGACGTGCAATGCGGCGATCAGAATCTGCAGCGCGCGATCGAGCGCGCGACGGACGCGCTGCTGGCGCGCCAGCACGACGACGGTCACTGGCTGTTCGAGCTGGAGGCAGACGCCACGATTCCGGCCGAATACGTGCTGCTGCGGCATTATCTCGGCGAGCCGGTCGCCACGGCGCTCGAGGCCAAGATCGCCGTTTACCTGCGCCGCATTCAGGGCACGCATGGCGGCTGGCCGCTGTTTGCCGACGGCGATCTCGACGTCAGCGCGACCGTCAAGGCGTATTTCGCGCTGAAGATGATCGGCGATGCCGTCGACGCGCCGCACATGCGTCGCGCCCGCGAGGCGCTGCGCGCCCGCGGCGGCGCCGAGCGGTCCAACGTGTTTACCCGCATCATGCTGGCGCTGTTCGGCTTCATTCCGTGGCGCGCCGTGCCGGTGATGCCGGTCGAGATCATGCTGCTGCCGAAATGGTTTCCGTTCCATCTCGACAAGATCTCGTATTGGAGCCGCACCGTCATCGTTCCGCTGCTGGTGCTGATGGCGAGGAAGCCCAGGGCGCGCAACGCCAAAGCCGTTCGCGTCGACGAGCTTTTTCTCGAGCCGCCGCAGAGCATCGGGCCGGCGCCCAAGGCGCCGCAGCAAAAGGCATCGTGGTTCTGGTTCTTTCGCGGCGTCGACAACCTGCTGCGCGCCGCTGAGCCCTACTTTCCGGCGCGCACCCGCCGGCGCGCGATCGATCGCGCCGTTGCCTGGGTGGGCGAGCGCCTCAACGGCGAGGACGGGCCCGGCGCGATCTTTCCGGCGATGGCGAACAGCGTGATGATGTACGCGGTGCTTGGCTATCCGGAAGATCATCCGCAGCGCGCCATCGCCCGTAAATCGATCGAGAAGCTTCTGACAGTGCACGCGCACGAGGCCTATTGCCAGCCCTGCGTCTCGCCGGT
>JASHWN010000589.1 GCA_030044035.1 Xanthobacteraceae bacterium | reverse complement strand
CGGCCGCGCCTCGACGACGATGAACGCTTGAACCGCGACGGCGATGGCGAGCAGGAGGATGACGAAGCGGGCTGCGAGGCGAACAGCATCGCTCCACCCCCGAGCGCCGCCGGCGCCGTTCGCGTCGGCCGGCGCGATGTCGGCGCTCATGCCGCCTCGCTGATATAGAGCTGCCGTACCGCATCGCGCGAGACTTCGCTGCGCGGCAAGTTGAAGGCGATGCGGCCGTTACGAATGCCGACGACCCGGTCCGCGTAGGCATAGGCGAGTTCGATCTGGTGCAGCACGCAAAGCACCGCCAGATGCTCGGAGCGGGCGAGCCGGTGCAGAAGACGCATGATTTCTTCCGCAGCCTCCGGATCGAGGCTGGCGACCGGTTCATCCGCCAACAGCACGCGGGGACGCTGCGCCAGCGCGCGCGCAATCGCAACGCGCTGAGCTTGACCGCCCGACAGCGTGCCGGCGCGCTGCTCCGCCAAGTCGGCTAGTCCGACGTCGGCAAGGTGGCGGCGCGCCGCATCAAGTTCGGCGGCGGGCAGGCCGCGGCACACCGTACGAAACGTCGAATAACGGCCGAGCGCGCCGCTTGCGACATTGCTCAGCACGCTGCTGCGTCGGATCAGGTTTGCCTGCTGCCAAACCATGGCAAGCTCGAGCCGCGCCCGCCGCAGCTTTTCACCTTCAAGCGAGCAGAGGTTGGTCTCGCCGAGCCAAACCTCGCCGGTGTTCGGCTTGAGCATTCGGGTGATGCAGCGCAGCAGGGTGGACTTGCCACTGCCATTGCCGCCAAGAACGACGACGAGCTCGCCCCGTTCAACCGCCAATTCAAAGTCGACCAGGGCGAGCTTGCCGTTCGGATAGCGCAGCGAAACCGCGCGGACGCGAAGCATCGATTTCGCACTCCGAAGCGATCAGCTCAACTTGTTGAGATCGATGTCAAGCGTCTTCACCAGATCGCGGATCAGGTCATAGGGTTGATCGGTCTGCGGCACGATCTGAGTAATCCCGTCGCCCACCAGGATCTTGCGGTCGGCGGCGGCGAGACTCATCAGGTCCAGATGCTGCACCGCATCGGTGAGTTTCTTCTTGAACGCCTCGGGCATATCGCCGCGAACCGCAAACGGATCGGTCGGGATCGGGTCGGACTTCCACAGGAAGACGAGATCGCCGTCTTTATAATGGCCGCGCTGCGTCGCCGACTGCAGCTGCTCGCTATTGAGCTCGCCGGCATCGACCTTGTGATTATAGATGGCCTCGAAGGACGCGGTGTGGCTGCCGGCGTAGATTGCTTTGACGTCCTTGTCGGGATTCAGTCCGGCCTTGCGTAGCCCGTAGGCCGGAAACAGATGGCCCGAGGTCGAAGCGGCGTCGGAGAAGGCAAAGGAATGGCCGCGGATGTCGGCGACCGTCTTGATGCCTGAGGACGGATAGGTGACGACACTCGCCCAATAGGTGACAGGCTTGTTGTTGGCGCCGCCGAACGCGGCGATCGCCTCCGCCTTCGCCACCTGGTGCGCCAGCACGTAACCGAGGGGGCCGAATTCGGCGAGTTCGAGCTTACCGTTGCGCATCGCTTCGATCTCGGCATTGTAGCCGGTCGCGACGTAAACCTGGACTTTGCAGCCGATCTTGTCGCTGATCATCTTGCCGATCTTCTCGTAGATCGGCACCAGACGCGCCGCTGTGTCATAGGGCTCCACGCCGAAGCGCACGATCCCGCCTTCCGGGCAGTCAGCCGCCTGGGCGGGCTGCGCCGCACTTGTCACAATGGCGGCGAGCGCCATCGCTCCCACAATGGCGGCGTTGCCGGTCGAACGGATTTGCGGCTTCATGCTCGAGCTCCTGTTATCGTGTTCTGGGTATCGTGCCGGCATCGAATGCCTTCGCAGGCGCCGACGCGTCGCTTCGGCGTGGAAGCGATCACGCGCCTTTTTAGGAACGCGACAGGCCGGAGGCCACCACCCCGCGCCGACCCGATGCGGGTGCGCGCGCGAAGTAGTGGTCCACCGGACGCTTTCCAGCGGCAAAGGAGGTGTCAGCGCCCGAAAGTCACGTCAGGCTAGAGTTGGCTTGTGACAGTCACATGAATGCGACCCGCCGCGCAGGTGCGGCGAAACGCGATAGGGATTCCGCCATTAAAGTGTCATCATAGCCGATGCTGATCGGTCGCTTCACATGCGGAGGTTTGGTCATGGCCACGTCAGCGGTGAAAACGAGCGCTACCGCGGACATGATGGTCGAGGTCAATGGCCGAACCTACGCGGCCCCGAAACGCCCGACTGTCGTGATTGTCGTCGACGGCTTCGACCCGGCCTATCTCGACCATGGCTTCGCCAACGGCACGCTGCCGACGCTGCAGTCGTTCCGCGAGCGCGGCTTCGTCGGGCTCGCCGACTGCTCGATGCCGAGCACGACGAATACCAACAACACGTCGATCGTGACCGGCGTGCCGCCCGCGGTGCACGGCATCAACGGCAACTACTATCTCGATCCCGACACCGGGCGGGAAATCATGATCACCGACGCGACCCGGTTGCGCGCCGACATAATCCTTGGCGCGTTGAGCCGCGCCGGCGTGCAAACCGCGGTAGTCACCGCCAAGGACAAGCTGCTCAAGGTTTTGGCGCACGGCATGACCGGCATCGGCTTCTCAGCCGAGTACGCCGGCCGCGCCAATCTTGCGGACAATGGCATCGACAATGTCGAACAAATGGTCGGCCGGCCGCAGCCCGATCAGTATTCGGCGGACCTTTCGCTGTTCGTATTGGATGCCGGCGTGAAAATCCTGTCGTCGCTCCGTCCGCAACTCATGTATCTCTCGACTTCCGACTACGTGCAGCACAAGCACGCGCCCGGGGAACCGGAAGCCGACGATTTTCACCACGCTGTCGATAGTCGCATCGCCGGGCTGATCGCACTCGGCGCCACGGTCGCGGTGACGGCCGATCACGGCATGAACGACAAGGCCGCGAGCGACGGGACGGCCAACGTCATCTACCTCGAGGAAGAGCTGAATGCGCGCTTCGGTGCCGGCACCGTGCGCGTCATTTGTCCGATCGCCGATCCGTTCGTGCGGCACCACGGCGCGTTGGGATCGTTCGTGCGCGTGCATCTGCGCAAGCCAGCGGATATCGCAGCCATGATGGCGTTTACCCGAACGCTGCCCGGCATCGAGCTCGTCCTCGATAAGCGACAGGTCTGCACGCAGTTCGATCTTCCGCTCGACCGCGAGGGCGATTTCGCCGTGTTCAGCGACCGTCATACCGTCGTCGGGGCGCGGCGCGAGGACCATGACCTGAGCCAGTTGGCCGGGCATCGCCTGCGCTCGCATGGCGGCCTCGGCGAGCAGAAAGTGCCGTTTCTGCTGTCGCGGCCGCTGAACGCAGCCTACCGCAAGCGCGCGGGCGAACGACGCTTGCACAATTACGACATTTTCGATTTTGCCCTCAACGGCGTCGCCTAAGACGCGCGCGAGCGTCGCCAGACGGAGCCAACGGCAACATGCGCACCGCCCGAGCCGCCGTTTACGAAGCGCCGAATACGCCGTTCGTTCTCAAGGAGTTTCCGGTTCGCCCGGCACGGCGCGGCGAAGTGCTGGTGCGGGTCACCATGTCGACCATCTGCCGCTCGGACATCCACTCCTATGAGGGCCGGCGGCCCAATCCATGCCCGGGCATTCTCGGCCACGAGATCATCGGCATCATCGAGGAAATGGGCGAGGGCGTCGAGACCGATATGCGCGGCGATGCGCTCAAGGTCGGCGACCGCATCGCCTGGAGCGAATATTTCTTCGACGGCCAATGCTATTACCGCGAAGTCCTCGACATGCCGCAGAAGTGTCATGGCGTGCGCAAATACGGCCATGATCTCGCCGACGAGGACCCGCATTTCCTCGGCGGCTTTGCCGAGTACTGCTACATCCTTCCGGGCACCTGGATTCTCAAACTCCCGGACGAATTAAGCGACGAGGAGGCGACGCCGCTCAATTGCGGCGTGGCGACGATGGCGTCGGTGACCGAAGCCGCGGCAATCGCCTTGGGCGACGCGGTCGTCATCCAGGGCTTGGGCCTTCTCGGCCTGTACGGCGCAGCCATGGCGAAGGTCCGCGGCGCGCGCTTGGTCATCGGCCTCGACGCCGTGGCGAGCCGGCTTGCGATCGCGAAAAAATTCGGCGTGGATCATGTCGTCGATATCGCGCGCGTCCCGGCACAAGCCGTCGTCGATGAAGTGCGCAAACTTTGCCGGCCCGACGGCGCCGACGCCGTGATCGAAGTGTGCGGGGTGCCGGATGTCATCCCGCAGGGCCTCCAAATGCTGCGCACCGGCGGCCGCTATGTGCTTGGCGGTCTGGTCAATCCCGGCGCCGATGTGACCATCGACGCCAACATGCTGGTCAAGCGCTGGATCACCATGCGCGGCATCCACAATTATCATCCGCGGCATCTCATCCAGGCGCTCGACTTCGTGATGGCGAACCGCGCGCGCTTCCCGTTCAAGGACATCGTCGATTCGAAATTTGCCTTGGCGGATCTCGACGCCGCGTTCAAGCGAGCTTCGGAGCGCACTGTGCTGCGCGCCGCCATCGTTCCCGCGCTCGCAGGTTAGCGCGTGCAGTCTCCGGCGCTCAATTTCCATCCGCGCGGCCTCTATATCGGTGGCCGGTGGGTTGCGCCGTCCGATGGCGGCTGCTTCGCCTCGATCAATCCATCAAATATGGAAAAACTCGCCGATATTCCGTCAGCCGGCGAGGCCGACGTCGATATGGCGGTCAAAGCCGCGAAAGCCGGCTTTGCGGAATGGTCGCGCGTGCCGATCAAGGAACGCGCCCGCTGCCTTGTGCTTTTGGCCGAGCGCATCGAGCGGAATGCCGATGAACTGGCGCTGTTCGACGCGGTCGATTCCGGCAATGCCATCGTCGGCATGCGCGGCGACATGATCTGGACCGCCGACTGGCTGCGCTATTGCGCCGGCCTCGTGACCGAAATCAAGGGCGAGACGTTTTCGCAAAGCGCGCGCCATCTCAATCTGACGCGCCGGCAGCCGTTCGGCGTCGTCGCCAAGATCAATCCGTTCAACCATCCGTTTCGGTTCTGCGCCGAAAAGGCTGCCGCGCCGCTCGCCGCCGGCAATACCGTCGTGATCAAGGGGTCCGAGCAGGCGCCGCTTTCGAGCTTTCGGCTCGGCGAATTGTGCGACGGAATCTTTCCGCCCGGCGTGGTCAACATCATCGCCGGCAATGGCAAGGTCGGTTCGGCGCTGGTGCGGCATCCCGACGTGCGGCGGATCGGCTTCGTCGGCTCGGTGCCCACCGGCCGCGCCATCGCCCAGGAGGCGGCGGCCGGCCTCAAGCGCGTCAGTCTCGAACTGGGCGGCAAAAATCCGATCGTCATTTTCCCTGATGCCGATCCCAAGCAGGCGGCGGCCGCTGCCATCAAGGGCATGAACATGAACCGGCAGGGGCAATCGTGCAGCTCCACCTCGCGGGTTTTCGTGCACGCCTCGCTGCACGACGAGGTCGTGGCCGAACTCGTGGCGCTGGCGGACGCGCTGCCGGTCGGCCTGCCGTGGCTCAAGCAAAACGACGTCGGGCCGATCGTCTCGCAGCGCCAATTCGACCGCGTCATGGGCTTCATCGAGTCGGCCAAAATGGAAGGCGCGCAGTTGCTCACCGGCGGCGGCAAGCCGTCCGATCCGACGCTTTCGGCCGGCCTGTTCATCGCGCCGACCGTGTTCGACCGCGTGACGCCGGCGATGCGGATCGGCCGCGAAGAAATATTCGGCCCGGTGATGTCGGTGATGACTTGGGACGATTACGAAAACATGCTGGTGAACGTGAACGGCGTCGAATACGGCCTGACCGCGGCCATCGTCACCAATGATCTCGCCAAAGCGATGGAGACGGCGGAGCGGATCGAAGCAGGCTATGTCTGGATCAATTCCAATGGCCGCTATATCGGCGCACCCTATGGCGGCTGGAAGCAAAGCGGCATCGGCGAGGAAGAATGCTTCGACGAGATCGTCAGCTATACGCAAGTCAAGAACATCAATATGCGATGGTGAGCTTTGCTTGGCCGGTGCGTGCTCGCCTCTTCTAAGCGGTCATCGCACGCAGCCTTTGGCGGGGAATTTGGACGGGAATGGTGGCTTGTCCCGAGCGCCCAAGCGCGACATACCGGAAGTCCGCGCGCTTCATAGCCTCGATATCATAGATGTTGCGCAGGTCGACGATCAGCGGCTGCGCCATCGCCCGTTTCAGGCGAGGAAGATCGAGCGTGCGGAATTGCTGCCATTCGGTCGCTATGACCAGGGCGTCGGCGCCTTCGGCGGCGGCGTAAGGGTCGTTGCAATAGTCGACGGCAGTGAGCGAGAGCTTCGCCTGCTCCATCCCGGCCGGATCGTAAGCCCGCACCGTGGCGCCGCGATCCTGCAGGCCGGCGATCAGCGCGAGCGACGGCGAATCGCGCGTGTCGTCGGTGTCCGCCTTGAACGTCAGGCCGAGCACGCCAATGGTCTTGCCGCCGACCGCGCCGTCAAGCGCGGCAGCGACCTTGCCCGCCATGGCGTGCTTGCGCGCTTCATTGACCGCACACACCGTCTCGATCAGACGCAGTTGCATGCCGTAATCATGCGCGGTCTTGATCAGCGCCAGTCCGTCCTTCGGCAGACAGGAGCCGCCGATACCGGGACCGGCGCGCAGGAATTTTGGACCGATGCGCTCATCAAGGCCGATGCCGCGGGCGACGTCCTCGACGTCGCCGCCGACGCACTCGCATAGATCGGCTATTTCGTTGATGAAGCTGATTTTGGTGGCAAGGAAAGCATTGGCCGCATATTTGATCAGCTCTGCGGTGCGCCGACCGACATGAACGAACGGCGCCGCGTCGAGCAGCGGCCGATAGATGGCGGCGAGCACGGCGCGGGCGCGTGCGTCGTCGCTGCCGATGACGACGCGGTCGGGATGGTTGAAATCGTTGATCGCCGTCCCCTCGCGGAGAAATTCCGGATTGGAAACCACGGCAATGTCGGTGTTGGGCCGGCGAGCGCGAACAATGCGCTCGATCTCGTCGCCGGTGCCGACCGGAACCGTGGATTTCGTGACCAGAATCGCCGTGCCGGCGAGCAGCGGCGTAATCTCTTTGACCGCGTCATAAACGAAGCTCAGATCGGCATGGCCGTCGCCGCGCCGGGATGGCGTGCCGACCGCAATGAAGACGGCATCCGCCTCGGCAACAGCGGACAAATCTGCCGCGAAGGCGAGCCGGCCGTGGCGGACGTTCGCCTCCACAAGCGCGTCGAGGCCCGGTTCGAAAATCGGGATTTCCCCTCTTTTGAGGGCGGCGATGCGGCGGCTGTCTTTATCGATGCAGGTCACCTGATGGCCGAAATCGGCAAGACAGACCCCGGACACCAGGCCGACATAACCGGCGCCAATCACGGCCACGCGCATTCTGATGTCGCCGCTGCGAAGATATGGGCCGCTCTGCGCAAGCGCTTTATTGGGATCGCGCCACATTCAATCAGGTCCTCTTGCTTGGTCCGGACTGTGCAAGCTCTGCAACAACGCCGAGCAGAACAAATTCGCCGCCGACCGGGCATCGGCCTGCAATGCGCAATGAAACGGGCCGGCGCGAATCGTTGCTCTCGTCGCACAGGCTTTTAGCTCGCGGCACGTGACGGCGTTGTGACTCCGAGGCAAGGCGGACACTTCGTTCAAAAAAACGTCAAAAACACGCCGCGTCTATCGAGCAACTGGTACTTCGCTCAACCTAAAAGTCGGCCTTGGCAGCCAGCCGCGTAACAAAACTGTCGTGGATCGATGGGAAAGTGCCGCAGCGAATCACCGAGCCGTGCTGGAGCAGCATCACCTTGGAGGGCGCCTCGAATGTGCTGAGCGCCATCGCGACGGCGGCCCGCAAACGGATCGGATGGAGTACCCTTACCG
>JASHWN010000588.1 GCA_030044035.1 Xanthobacteraceae bacterium | reverse complement strand
ACCACCGGATGCGAGGGGTTCGGAAACAGCTCCTCCATCCTGCGCAGCCTGGTGCGGTCCTCGTCGGTATTTTTGAACAGCACGCGGAAGTTCGCAAAATCGTGCACCGCGCGCAAACCCTCGAGCATGCGCTTGAACGGATTGCTCAGCCCCTCGTAGGCCGCTTCCATGTCGGCCCATAGCGTGTCGCCGCCGAGTTTCGGCATGATCTGGCAGCGCAGGATCGTGTATTTGGTCGGATTGTTGCGAAACGTGGTGTCGCTGTGCCACACGTCGGTGGACAGCACCGGGTTGTCCTTGTGGTTGTCGAGCACCAAAATTTCCGGAAATTCGCCCTGCGGGCGCATCGGATGCACTTCGAGCTCGCCGAACCGGCGGCTGAACGCGACGTGCTGCGCCGCGGTCAAATGCTGCTCGCGTAGAACCAGCACCTTGTGCTCGACCAGCGCCGCTTCGAACGCCGCGAACGTGTCGCGGTCGATCGGCGCCGTGAGATCGAGCCCGCGCACTTCGGCGCCGAGTTTTACGCCCAGGCGCTCGACCGAAAACGGCGCAGCGGCGGTCTTTCGCGCTTGGTCCGGGACGATATTGACGTTCATCGCAAACCTCATGCGCTGATCCGCACGCATTGACTATGGCACGGCGGCCGACCTAATCAAAAGCCGGATTTGCGCAATGTTTGCGCCGCGAAGGGGCGCCCGGATGGCCGATCTCACCATGACCGATTACCTCGAAATTGATCCGGCGAAGGCCGAGCGGCGGCAGGTCTATCGCATGCTGGTGGGCTCGGTGGTGCCGCGGCCAATCGGCTGGGCTTCGACGGTGGACGGCAACGGCCGCACCAATTTGGCGCCGTTCAGCTTCTTTACCGTGGTCTGCGTCGTGCCGCCGATGATTTCGCTGACCATCGCCCGCAATCCCGACGGCAGCGAAAAGCACACCCTGAAGAACGTGCGGCAGACCGGCGAGTTCTGCTTCAACATCGTCACCGAGCCGGTGTGGAAGGAAATGGTCGATTCCGCCAACGGCTTTCCGGAAGGCGATTCCGAGTTCGACGAGACCGGCTTGACGCCGATCCCGTGCGTCAAGATCAAGCCGCCGCGGGTTGCACAGGTGCCGATCCATTTCGAGTGCAAGCTGCACCAAGTCATCGAGCTCGGGCCCAACCGGCACCCGCTGGTGATCGGCGAAGTCGTATTCATGCACGTCGATCCGCGCTGCATGACCGACGGCTATATCGACATGCGCAAGCTCAATCCGGTCGGCCGCCTCAACGGCTTCTTCTATGCCACGCTCGGCGACATTTTGGAGCGCAAGTTTGACGACGGCCAGGCGCGATGATTGCGGCGGGCTTTTGCTTTGGCCGCCGCAAACATTAAATCTTCCGGGTGCGATCAAAGGCGCCCCCAACGAGGTGATCCGATGAGCCACGTCACTTACAAAATCGTGCGGCACGAAGACGGCTGGGCCTACACGGTCGACGGCGTGTTTTCCGAAAGCTTTCCCACCCACGCCGAGGCGCTCGAGGCGGCGCGCCGTGCCGCCGCCGAGCAGCGCGTGCCCGGCCAGACCGAAACCATCGAATACGAGGACGCGAAGGGACGCTGGCACACCGAACTTGCCCCCGGCCGCGACCGGCCCGAAACCGACGTCGAGGACAGCGCCTGAAGTTCCTGGTTTCCCGGGCGCGGCGCAGCAAAAGCCGTTTACGCGCGTCTTCGACGCGCTATGGCGCAGCGAAGTGGTGCGCTGCAGACCCGGGGTCGTGACGAACGCCGTGTCTGTGATGGTCCCGGATCAGCGGTGCACCGCCACAGCGCGTCGAAGACGCGCGTAAACGCGCTTATGCTGCACCGCATCCGGGACACAATTTGCGTTAGCCGCTGATGGCAAACGCGTGGGCGGCGTAGGTGTAGATCAGAATACCGGCGACGACGATGACCGCCATGAGGAGAAGCGGCGTTAAGAGCCGCCTGTCATTGCGCCGATCGAGGTCGTTGGCTTGGTTCGGCATGGTGCGTGCCCATTGGCCTTTGTTAGGCCAACCGGCGCGCCGCGCGGCGGGTTCCCAACCTACTTGCGCTTGAAGACTTCAAGCCGCAGCGGCAGCACGGCCCCGAACCAGGCGGCATGGGCGGTTTTGGTTGCAGCATTCGGCTCGGCGAATGCTTCGACTGGGAGCGGCGGTGCGCCCGTAACGCTCAGTACGCGGCCCCGATATCGTCCTGTGGTTGTAAAACTTGGGGAAAGCCCACACTAATTCCCCTCTTAGTATTGCGCTTGGAATTGTTCATCTATGAATTGAGGCTGTAGGGCGGTCCACTTTACTTATGCGAGCTAAACGATCTGACGGGGCGCGTTATGACAGTTAAGCACGCTGTCGCTCACGTGACAGCATCGATTTCAGTCCCTGCTGAGTTGGTTAGATCGCCTTTGATGAGAAGCCGATGGCCAGATCTAGTCTGGCGAAAGTTCTGCGATAAATTCTATACGCTCCTGAATGGAGTGGACGAAAGCCGTAATCGATCCCGGAAGCGAAGGATAGACCACTATTTTGAAAAGGGCTTGAATTTAGGTCGAAATTTTTGTTTGCGGCCGGTAATTACTCCGTCTGAGGGTGAACGATTACTCGCGTCACGTTTTGGCTGGGCTGATGCCTCACTTAGAGACTTACCAAAAACGCCTGCCTTAAGTTTTTCGGAACTAGAAAGGGTAGATTGGGAGACGAAAACTGTCTTTGACTGGCCAGGTGATGGTCCACCCTTCTTTACGGATTTCATCGTATCGACAAAAGGACGAGAAGATAACACCGAAGACTATGAGATTCGCGATGTTTTGGCTGGGCTATTTCTGCGCACACGAACCATAATCAGCGCACCAACTTTTTTAAAGCGGCATTGCTTCCTCTGGCTTCCTCCGGGACGCATGAGGCTCAAGACCGCGATAGCAGGTTCCGAATCTTCCACCTCCTATGTTGTGCTTCCTGTCGTTGGGTTTACCCGAAGACCCGATGAGGTTGTCTTTCGACGCACCCTCACCGTCACGATTTTTTTTGTCGCAACCGACGATAGATTCATAGAAAAACGCTTGATGAGTGCCGATGAACTAAGCCGATTGATAGAGAGCATACCGCGATTTCCCTACTTCAACCAGGTCCGAAGCGAAATCGAGCTTACCGGAGGCTTAGCTGAATTCGCGCCAGCTGATCAAAACG
>JASHWN010000587.1 GCA_030044035.1 Xanthobacteraceae bacterium | reverse complement strand
GCCGGGATCATCGCCTCGGCGCCGTCGAGGCCGAAGCGCTTGGTGCCGGTGAATTTCAGGTCGCAGAATTTCTCAAAACCTTCGGCCTCAATGAGCTTGTTGAGGATGGCGCGCTTGCCCTCGCGGGTGAAGGTGATCTCCTTGTCGGGCCCTTCGATGCGCTCCTGGATCCAGCTCTTCTGCGCGCCATCGGACAGGTGCAGGAATTCGACGCCGAGCGTCTGGCAATAGGTGCGGCGCAGGATGGCGACGATCTGGCGGATGGTGCCGAATTGCAGCCCCAACACGCCGTCGAGAAAGATGCGGCGGTCGAGGTCGGCCTCGCCGAAGCCGTAGGTGCGCGGATCGAGCTCTGCCTCGTTCTTTTCCGGCTCGAGCCCGAGCGGATCGAGATTGGCGTGGAAATGGCCGCGCGCCCGGTAGGCGCGGATCAGCATCAGCGCGCGCACCGAATCGCGGGTGGCGCGCTCGACATCGGCGGCGGTGAGATCGACACCGCGCGCCTGCGCCTCGCCTTTGACCTTGGCGGCAATGCCGGTGCCGGCCTCGGCCAATGACCCACCGTCGAAGGCGGCGATCAGGTCGCCGCGCGGAGGTGGCGGCCAATCCGTCCGCTGCCACGACGGGCCGCTCGCGTTCTTGGCGACGTCGCCGGAATCGTCCTTCAGACCGGCGAAGAATGCCTGCCATTGCGCATCGACGGCCTTGGGATCGGCCTCGTAGCGCGCATAAAGGTCGTCGATATACGCGGCGTTGCCGCCGTAGAGAAACGAGCTGACCGCAAAAGCGGCGTTCGCATCCTGTCGAGACATTGGCCAGTCCTGGACGATTTCTTCGGTTTCCGGGGTGAGACGAGGCACCGGCAACAGAGACAGGAAAAACCTGACAAACGCGTGTCGAAAAGCCGAAAGAGCCGAATCGGCGCGGTGGGACCTGCCTTGTACCCTATTTAGGCGTCCGGCGCGCCGCGCAAAAGGCGCAAGAAATGAATTACGCTTTCAACAGTTCGGCAAGCGTATGGCCGAGCCGGGCCGGCGACGGCGACACCGTGATGCCGGCCGCCTCCATGGCGGCGATCTTGGAGCCGGCGTCGCCCTTGCCGCCGGCGATGATGGCGCCGGCATGGCCCATGCGGCGGCCGGGCGGCGCGGTGCGGCCGGCGATGAAGCCGACGATCGGCTTTTTGCGGCCGCGCTTGGCTTCGTCCTTGAGGAATTGCGCGGCGTCTTCCTCCGACGCGCCGCCGATCTCGCCGATCATGATGAGCGCCTCGGTGGCGCGGTCCGCCAAGAACATCTCCAGCACCTCGATGAAGTCGGTGCCCTTCACCGGATCGCCGCCGATGCCGACCGCGGTGGTTTGGCCGAGGCCTTCCTGCGTGGTCTGGAACACCGCCTCGTAGGTCAGGGTGCCGGAGCGCGACACGATGCCGACCTTGCCGGGCTTGAAAATGTTGCCCGGCATGATGCCGATCTTGCATTCGCCCGCCGTCATCACGCCCGGACAATTCGGCCCGATCAGCCGCGATTGCGAGCCGGACAGCGCGCGTTTGGTCTTGACCATGTCGGCGACCGGAATGCCTTCGGTGATGCAGATGATGAGCGGAATTTCGGCGGCGATCGATTCGCAGATGGCGTCGGCGGCACTGGGCGGCGGCACGTAGATCACGCTGGCGTTGCAGCCGGTTTTTTCCCGCGCCTCCGCAACCGTTTCGAACACCGGCAGCCCCAGATGGGTCGAGCCGCCTTTGCCCGGCGAAGTGCCGCCGACCATCTTGGTGCCGTAGGCGATCGCCTGCTCGGAATGGAAGGTGCCGTTCTTGCCGGTAAAGCCCTGGCAGATGACTTTGGTGTTCTTGTCGATGAGGATGGGCATGGAATCCCTGGTCAGCCGGAAATGAACGGGTTCATCACTCTCACTGTGCCGTAACGTTGGCCGTGATTGAGATCTTCGGTGTAGAGGATCGGCGTTTCGAGCTGCTCAGCAGCTGCCACAACTGCCGCGTCCCAGTAGGATATCTGGTAGCGGTGCGCATAACCCATGGCAACAAGCACCACATTCCGATCAACCGCAACGCATGGACGTTCGTTCAGGTTGGTCACGAACGCCGCCGCTTCGGCAGCGGTGAGCGGACGCCGTGACCGGCGTTGCGAATTCACGAAGAACTCGCCGAGAACTTGGGTGGAGACGCCGAACTCCCAGGCTGCGATCAGATTGCGGCTGATTTGAAACTTCTCTGGCTCATCCAGCCTTCCGAGCGCGGCGTAAAGCAGAACGTTTGTGTCGAGGAAGCACGCGACCTTCGTAGGCATCTTCACGGTCCCACTTCCAACCCGGCCCAAAGCGGCCCGGCGACTCGTCGATCAGACGCAGCAATGCTTCGCGCGCACCTTCAGCCCGTTCGTCGTTTCGCACCAGCTGCTGCAGGTGCTCACGAACTAGGCGATTCACGGTGGTCTTATGCTTCGCGGCGTAGACGCGTACCCGCTCCAGAACGCTCTCATCGATCGAAAGGGTAAGGTTCTTCATGCACACAGGATATGTGTCCCTGTGTGGAAATGCAAGGGCTTAAATCGCCCGCACCGCTTTGACGATCTTCTGCGCGGCGTCGTCGAGGTCGTCGCCGGAGGTGACGTTGAGATTCGACTTTGAGATGATCTCCTTGCCGAGTTCGACATTGGTGCCTTCGAGGCGAACGACCAGCGGCACGCGCAGGCCCACGTCGCGCACCGCGGCGACCACGCCCTCGGCGATGACATCGCATTTCATGATGCCGCCGAAGATGTTGACCAGAATGCCCTTGACGTTGTGATCCGAGGTGATGATCTTGAACGCGGCGGCGACCTTGTCCTTGGTGGCGCTGCCGCCGACGTCGAGAAAATTCGCCGGCGCCTCGCCGTAGAGCTTGATGATGTCCATGGTCGCCATGGCGAGGCCGGCGCCGTTGACCATGCAGCCGATGGTGCCGTCGAGCGCCACGTAGTTGAGATCGTATTTCGAGGCCTCGATTTCCTTCGCGTCCTCCTCGTTGAGATCGCGCAGCGCCACCACGTCGGGATGCCGGTACAGCGCGTTGTCGTCGAAGCCGATCTTGGCATCGAGGCAGATCAGCTGGCCGGATTTGGTGACGACCAGCGGATTGATCTCGAGCAGACTCATATCCTTGGCGACGAACGCCTGGTAGAGCTTCGGCAGCACGTCGCCGGCTTGCTTGGCGACGTCGCGGTCAAAGCCCAGCGCGCGGGCGACGCGGCGGGCGTGATGCGGCATCAAGCCGGTCGCCGGATCGACCGAAAAGCTCAGGATTTTATCCGGGCTCGCGCGCGCGACTTCCTCGATCTCCATGCCGCCCTCGGTCGAGGCCACGAAGGCGACGCGCGAGGTGGCGCGGTCGACCAACGCGGAGAGATAATATTCGCGCTCGATGGCGGAGCCTACCTCGATGTAGAGCCGGCGCACTTCTTTGCCATGCGGCCCGGTTTGATGCGTCACCAGCGTCGAGCCAAGGAGCCGGGCCGCCTCGCGTTTGACCTCGTCGATCGACTTCACCACCTTGACGCCGCCGGCCTTGCCGCGGCCGCCGGCGTGAATCTGCGCCTTCACCACCCAGACCGGCCCGCCGAGCTCTTGCGCCGCTTGCTCGGCTTCCGCGACGCTGAAGGCGGGGATGCCGCGCGGCACCGGCACGCCGCATTCGCGCAACACCGCTTTGGCCTGATATTCGTGGATGTTCATTCCGGTCTCTCGCGATTCCCGGATGCGGTGCAGCGCGAAGCGGTGCACCGCTGTTCCGGGACCTTCGTATGCGACGATCCCGGGTCTGCAGCGCACCACTGCGTGCTGCGCTGCGCCCGGGAAACAAGACTATTTAGTTCCCCAGATCGGGAGCGATCTTCTTGCAGGCTTCCACCAACGCCTGCACGGCGCCGGCGGACTTTTCGAACATGCCGCGCTCGGCGCTGTTAAGCTCGATCTCGACGATGCGCTCGACGCCCTTGCTGCCGATCACGACGGGGACGCCGACGTAAAGGTCCTTGATGCCGTATTCGCCGTTGAGCCAGGCGGCGGCCGGCAGCACGCGCTTCTTGTCGCGCAAATAGCTTTCCGCCATGGCGACCGCGGACGAGGCCGGCGCATAGAACGCCGAGCCGGTCTTGAGCAGGCCGACGATCTCGCCTCCGCCATTGCGCGTGCGGTCGACGATCTCCTCGATGCGCGCGGCCGTGGTCCAGCCCATCTTGACCAGGTCCGGCAGCGGAATGCCGGCGACCGCCGAATAACGCACCAGCGGCACCATGCTGTCGCCGTGGCCGCCGAGCACGAACGCGGTGACGTCCTCGACCGAGACCGCGAACTCGTCGGCGAGGAAATAGCGGAAGCGCGCCGAATCGAGCACGCCGGCCATGCCGACCACCATTTGCTTGGGCAGGCCGCAGCACTTCTGCAGCGCCCACACCATGGCGTCGAGCGGATTGGTGATGCAGATGACGAACGCGTTCGGCGCGTATTTTTTGATGCCGGCGCCGACCTGCTCCATGACCTTCAGATTGATGCCCAGGAGATCGTCGCGGCTCATGCCGGGCTTGCGCGGCACGCCGGCGGTGACGATGCAGACCGCAGCGCCCTCGATGCCCTCGTAGGAATTGACGCCGTTAAGGCGCGCATCGAAACCTTCGACCGGCGAGGCTTGCACGAGGTCGAGCGCCTTGCCCTGCGGCACGCCCTCCATGATGTCGAACAGCACGACATCGCCGAGTTCTTTGAGCCCGATCAACAGCGCCAATGTTCCGCCGATTTGACCGGCGCCGATCAATGCAATCTTGTTTCGCGCCATCCGATAAATGTCCCTCGACAAAGAGCCCCACTGCGTGGCGGTGTTAACCTTTTCGGCAGGCCCGTTCAAGCGCGCACGCCGGGCAGCAAAACCGAAGCCATGCAGCCTCTTCCGCCGTCATTCCGGATCGCCGCGAAGCGGCGAGTCCGGAATCCATAAGCCCAGCGGCTGGGATTATGGATTCCGGGCTCCTCGCTTCGCTCGGCCCCGGAATGACGAATAAACTCACGTCTCGACGATGCCGGCGCTCGAACCCGACGCCTGCGAATACGCGGCGCCGTGGGGGCGCGCCAGATAGGCTTGCGAGCGCATTTCGATGAGCCGCGACGCGGTGCGCTTGAACTCGGCCGCCTCGAAACCCTGCTCGGCGTGGTAGAGCGCATCCGGCTCGCCGGCCGCCGAGGCGATCAGCTTCACGTTCATGTCGTAAAGCGTGTCGATCAGGATGATGAAGCGCTTGGCGGCGTTGCGGGTGTCGAAATCCATGCGCGGAATGTGGTCCAGAATGACGGTGTGGTATTCGCGGGCGAGGCGCAGATAATCGGCGGCGGCGAGCGGCGCCTCGCAGAGATCGTCGAAGCTAAAGCGCGCCACGCCCCTTGCGGCGCGCGGCACCGGCAGCGTTCGTCCCTTCAGCGCGAGCTGGTACGGCGCGCCGGTCTGGCCGCGCGCCAAACGTTGCCAGGCCGCGTCGAGCGCCGCGTCCGCCGCCGCATCGGCCGGCACGTACCACACCGGCATGCCGGCGAATTTTTCCAGCCGGAAGTCGGTGCGCGCGTCAAGCGGCACGACGTCGAGGTGCTGCTCCAGCATGCGGATGAAGGGCACGAACAGCGCGCGGTTCAGTCCGTCTTTGTAAAGCTCGTCCGGCGCCACGTTCGAGGTTGCGAGCACGACGACGCCAAGCTCGAACAATTGCGCGAACAGCCGGCCCAGAATCATGGCGTCGGCGATGTCGGTGACGTGAAATTCGTCGAAGCAGAGCAGCCAAGCCTCCTCGGCAAGCTGCGCGGCGGCAAGCCGGATCGGGTCTTCGTCGGCATGCGCGCCGAGCCTGATCTGTTGCCGAAAGCCGTGGATGCGTTCGTGCACGTCGAGCATGAATTCGTGGAAATGGGCGCGGCGCTTGCGCGCGACCGGGCTGGCCTCGAAAAACAAATCCATCAGCATCGTCTTGCCGCGCCCGACGTCGCCGTAGATGTAAAGGCCCTTGAGCGGCTGCTGCGCGCTCTCGGATCTGGCGAACAGCCAGCCGAGCGGCGACGATTTGCGGGCCAGCCGGTGGTGCGCAATGCGCGTTTCGAGCCGCGTCAGCCGATCGACGGCCGCACTCTGCGCCGGGTCGGCCTCGATCGCGCCGGCGGCGACGCCGGCGGCGTAGAGGGATGCGATGGAGCTCGCCATGTCGGGATTAAGGTGCGGAGCGGCTTCGGGGTGGGCGGTATTGCGGCACGAACGGTCGCCGGCTGCTTAAATCGCAAGCATCCGAATTGGTCAAACACTTGTGACCGGGCATGAGCCATGCACGCTGCGAATGCGTGCACGTCGCTTGCTGCTTCGGCCTGCCACACTTCTCTGGCACAACAGTGATTATTTGATTCGCCAAGGTGTGAATGATGCGAAGGCTCGCACCTGGCTCACGAGGGAGCGAACGAACAAGAGGGCCGCAACAGACGACACCGGTTGAGGAGGCCCTTAGATATGCAGGAAGTTCTTCCCGAAGGCGCCGTACTCCGCAAATTGTGGGTCGGCGAGGTTGCGATTTACCGCGAGCACGTGCTGCGCCTCGATCCGCAAAGCCGGCGTAACCGGTTCGGCGGCGGCGTTTCCGACGCCTACATCGAAAATTATCTGAGCTTCTCGCTTGCCGATGACGCGGTCGTGCACGGCTGCTTCATCGACGGCGTGCTGCGCGGCGCTGCCGAGCTGCGGGCGCTTGGAACGGGTCGGCCCAATGAGGCCGAGGCGGCGCTCAGCGTCGAAAAGCCATGGCAGAGTCACGGCGTCGGCTCGGCGCTGCTGGCGCGCACCTTGCTCGCCGCCCGCAATCGCGGCATCCGCCGCCTGCACATGGCCTGCCTCGCCGACAATCACCGCATGCAGCAGCTCGCGCGCAAATTCGATGCCGAGCTGTCGGTCGAGT
>JASHWN010000586.1 GCA_030044035.1 Xanthobacteraceae bacterium | reverse complement strand
GCGTTGCGGCCGGGCACCATCTACGCCGATCCGTACGGCCACATCATGATGCTGGTGCGCCGCGTGCCGCAGACGGCCAACACCGCGGGCCTCTTCCTCGCGGTCGACGCCGAGCCCGACTACACAGTGGCGCGCAAGCGCTTTTGGCGCGGCAGCTTTTTGTTCGTCAACGATCCTGCCCTCGGCAACCCGGGCTTCAAGCGCTTCCGCCCGATCGTGCGCGAGGCGAACGGCGCTTTGCGGCGCATGACCAACGCCGAAATCGCCAAGAGCCCGCAATACGGCGATTTCTCGCTCGAACAGTCGAGGCTCGGCGTCGAGGACTTTTATGACCGCATGGACGACGTGGCCTCGCCCGAGCCGCTCGATCCGGTGCGCGCCATGAAAGAAGTGATCGACTCGCTCGAAGAGCAGGTCAAGACGCGAGTCATTTCGGTCGATTTCGGCCGCAAATTTCTGGACAAGACCGCTGCCGACGCCGGCATGCCGGACGGCCCGGCGATCTTCCAAACCAGCGGCGCCTGGGAGGATTTCGCCACCCCGGCGCGCGATTTCCGCCTGTTGATCGCGATCGACGTGGTGCGCAATTTTCCGGATCGCGTGGCGCGGCGCCCGAACCGCTACACCATCCCGGCGGGCAAGACCATCGCCGACGTGAAGGCGGAATTGCAGAGCGTGCTCGCCGCCGAGCTAGCCGCGCGCAAGTTCTCCTATACGCGCAGCGACGGCTCGTCCTGGACGCTCACGCTCAAGGACGTGGTCGATCGCGCCCCGGACTTCGAGATGGGCTACAATCTCAACGACTGCGTCGAATTGCGCTGGGGCGCGCCGGAGAACAGCCAGGAAGCGTCAACGTGCAAGCGGCATGCGCCGCAGGCGCAGCGCACCAAGATGATCAAGTACCGCGCCTGGTTCCATGATCGGCACTGGCCGGCGCGGGCTTAAAACGCCTCGGCGCGTGTGTGCCTCGACGACTCCGAACCGCGGCGTTTTGACCTAGCTCAACGGCATGAGAGCCATCGCGGGCTAGGGTGAACCATTACCCGGACGATATCGTTTACCGAGCATTCCGCGAGGTCGCCGTGCAGGGAACCGCGCCAAGTCCGCACAAGGAAGTTGAGATCAAGCTTGAGCTCGCGCCCGCAAGCCTGCCGGCGCTCAAGCGGTTGTCGCTCTTGCAAGCCGCGAAAAGGACGCAGCGACGGGCGGCGCAGGTCTCGGTGTATTTCGATACCGAAAAGCAAACGCTTCGTAAGAAGGGCCTGATGCTGCGCGTGCGTCGCCAGGGCCGCCATTACACGCAGACGATCAAAGCCACTACTGATCCCGGGTCTTTCGAGCGTAACGAATGGGAAACGGACGTCGGCGGAAAGAAGCCGGATCTCAAACAGGCCAAGGGCACCGCGCTCGAACCGCTTCTGACGAACAAGCTGCGGCGGCGCCTCAAACCGTTATTCGAGACGCGGGTGCAACGGACGGTCTATTCCGTTGGCAACGGCGCACAAGCGATCGCATTAGCCGTTGACCAGGGCGCGGTCGATACCGGTACCAAGTCGCTGGAGTTATGTGAAATTGAGCTTGAGCTCGAGCGCGGGAGAATCAAAGAGCTGTTTGACAATGCCCGCGAGCTCACAACAGCCCTTCCGGCACGCCTTGCGCTGAAGAGCAAGTCGGAACGCGGTTATGAACTCATCGACGGCAGACAAGATTTTCCGGTCAAAGCTATTGAGGTCAAGCTAGCCTCCGACACCGATGCGCGGGGTGCTTTCAGGATGGTCGGTCTGGCCTGTTTGAAGCAGGTGATCGACAACGGGCCGGCGGTTCTTAAGGGGGATCCCGAAGGCGTCCATCAGATGCGTGTCGGATTGCGTCGGCTGCGCGCGGCCATGTCGTTGTTCGCCGCCCTGCTCCGCGATTCGCAGACGGCTGCAATGAAGACCGAACTGAAATGGCTCGCCAGCGAGCTTGGCCCGGCGCGGGAGCTCGACGTGCTGGTGAATCGCGTCGTCGCTCCGGTGAAAAAGCAGCGCCGGCGCTGGCGCGGCATGCCGTCGCTTTCACAAGAGATCGCGAAAAGGCGCGGCGCTGCTCTTGCGCGTGCACGAGAAGCGGTCGAGTCGGCCCACTTTCGCGCTCTCACGGTTGACGTAGCGGCGTGGCTGCATACGGGCCAGTGGACAGACCCGCAAGACGACCTCACTCACGATCAAGGTGATGTTGCCATAGAGGAGTTTGCCATCGCGCAATTGACACGCCGCTGGCGCAAGGTTCGTAAGAAAGGTCGAGCACTTGCCCAGCTCGATGAACGCAGCCGCCACAAGCTCCGCATCCAAGCCAAGAAGCTGCGCTATGCGACCGAGTTTTTCGCCGGCTTATTCGCGAGCAAGCGCGCTGTGAAACGGCGCGATCGGTTCCTTCCGGCCCTCGAGAACCTGCAGGATGCGCTAGGCGATCTCAACGACATCGCCGTGCACGAAAAACGTATAGCTGCAATCGGTGCAGGCCAACAGCGATCCAACCCGAGCCGTGTCTTTGCCGCCGGACTCCTGACCGGCCGCGAAGACGCACGGACCGAAGCTGCAATGGCTCAGGCTACGGAAGCATACGCTGGATTTGCCAAAATCAAACCATTTTGGCGTTGATCCGACGCGGCCACCGAACACTGGCCGCCGTCCTGCTTGCATCAATCTAAAATCATCTCGCTGCAGTGCCGCACGCGTCAGCTCTTCGACGGGCAAGCGGCGAAGCGGACGGTGACCGGCAGCCCGATCGGCAGCGTCGGGGTGCCTTGGTCGACAGTGAGGACCACGGCGACGACGTTGTCGGCGGCGCCTGCCGGCGCTGCAGTGCCGGGTTGCGTCGCCATGGTGCGGGCCGCGACGGCGGGGCTGATCGAGGCCACCTGGGCCCCGATCGCCGCGCTGGGCAAAGTCTCGGCCGCGATA
>JASHWN010000069.1 GCA_030044035.1 Xanthobacteraceae bacterium | reverse complement strand
CGGCTCGCGGATGAACACCGAGAGCAGCGCGCCGGCGCCGGTCATCACGTCGTCGCTGCTGATCGCGGCGGCGCGCTTGCCCTGGCCGACCCGCTCGGCGTGATCCTTCAGCCCGCGCAGGAGCGCGGTGCGCAAGCCGGATTCGTGGGTGCCGCCATCGGGTGTCGGAATCGTGTTGCAGTACGAGTTGAGAAAGCCGTCGGCGTCGGCGGTCCATGCCACCGCCCACTGCACGCCGCCATGCACGCCGATCTTGCCGGCACTGCCGGTGAAAATGTCGGGATGAACGAGCGTGGCGCTGGCCAGCGTATCGGACAGATAATCGCGCAACCCATCGGCGAAATGGAATGTCGCCTGCTCGGGAACATCCTCGACGCCGCGCAATAATTCCTTGGCGCACGACCAGCGGATTTCGACGCCGCCGAACAGATAGGCCTTGGAGCGCGTCATCTTGAAGACGCGCTCGGGCTTGAAGTGCGCCTTGGCGCCGAAAATGTCCGGGTCGGGCCGGAAGCGGACCTTGGTGCCGCGGCGGTTCGGCGCCTTGCCGACTTCCTGCAATTTGCTCTTCGGCTTGCCGCGCTCGAACGCCATCCGGTACAGCCGCTGGCCGCGCGCGACCTCGACCTCCATGCGCTCGGAGAGCGCGTTGGCGACCGAGACTCCGACGCCGTGCAGGCCGCCCGAGGTCTCGTAGACCTTGGAGTCGAATTTGCCGCCGGCGTGCAGCGTGCACATGATCACTTCGAGCGCCGACTTGTTCTTGAATTTCGGATGCGGATCGACCGGGATGCCGCGGCCGTTGTCGGTGACGGTGACGAAGCCGTCGGCCGCCATCTCGACCTCGATCCAATCGGCGTGGCCGGCCAGCGCCTCGTCCATGGCGTTGTCGATCACCTCGGCGAACAGGTGGTGCAGCGCCTTCTCGTCGGTGCCGCCGATATACATGCCGGGGCGGCGGCGCACCGGTTCGAGCCCCTCCAAAACCTCGATGTGCTTGGCGGTGTAGCCGGACTCGGCTGCCGAGCCGCGCGTTGCCGCGCCAACGCTGCGCCGCCCCGGTCCGCGCCGCGGCTCGGACAGATCGGCAAAAAGATCGGCGGTTTGAGGCTTTTTCGCTGCTTTTGCCACGATTTTTCCCATGTGGAGGGTCGGTGTTCGGCCCGCAATGGCGGGCGACGAATCAACCATCCGAATATGCCACCGGTACGGCAAAGCATGAACCGGTCGGCTAAGTTGACGCGCAAAGTTGACGGGTCAGTGCGCCGGTCCTATATGGCGGCCATGCACGATCCCGTTGCCATCATTATTGCAAGGCGCCGCCGTCGCTGCCGCGATACGGCGCGAGCGGGCATGCGCGTTTAGCAAGCTAGCATTCGTGCCGCCGGCCTTCCGCGGCACCAATCCCTGATATCCTGGTTCGCGGATTCGGCCTGACGCTTCCCAAAAGCGAAAGGGTTCTTCGATGTCTGCGCAAAGCAGCCAAGAGAATAAGACCAAGATCGGCGTGCTCGGCGCGTCCGGCTACACCGGCGCCGAACTCCTGCGACTCCTCATCGGCCATCCGCGGGCCGAAATCGCGTTGCTGACGGCCGAGCGCCGTGCCGGCAAGGCGATGGCGGAGGTGTTTCCGCAATTCGCCCCCTATAAGCTGCCGATCCTGACCTCGATCGAAGGCGCCGATTGGCAAAAGCTGGCGCTCGATGTCGCGTTCTGCGCGCTGCCGCACGGCACCACGCAGAAAGTGATCGCCGACCTGCTCGAGCGCGCCCCGCGCACCAAAGTGGTCGATCTCTCCGCCGATTTCCGTCTCGCCGATCCGGTCGCGTACGCGCGCTGGTACGGCCACGAGCACGCGGCGCCGCAGCTGCAGAAAGAAGCGGTGTACGGGCTGACCGAAATCTATCGGCCGCAGATCAAGGCGGCGCGGCTCGTCGCCAATCCGGGCTGCTACACCACTTGCGCCGAGCTTGCGCTGATCCCGCTCCTCAAAGCGAACGCGATCGATCCGGACGAGATCGTCATCGACGCCAAATCCGGCATAACCGGAGCGGGCAGGGCGGTGCGCGAGGACATGCTGTTCGCCGAATTGTCCGAAGGCTTTCATGCCTATGGCGTCGGCCATCATCGCCACATGGCGGAGCTGGATCAGGAGTTTTCGCGCGCCGCTGGCCGCGAGGTGATCGTGACCTTTACGCCGCATCTGGCGCCGATGAACCGCGGCATTCTCTCGACCATTTACGCGCGCGGCGCCGAGGCGACGCCAGCCGCGCCGGAGGACCTGCATGCGCTGTTGGCAAAGGCTTACACCAACGAGCCATTCGTCCACGTGCTGCCGTTCCGCACCTTGCCGCAGACCCGTCACGTGCGCGGCTCCAACATGACCTTCATCGGCGTTGCGCCCGACCGCATCGCCGGCCGTGCCATCATCGTCTCGGCGCTCGATAACCTGGCCAAGGGCGCTTCCGGCCAGGCCGTGCAGAACATGAACGTGATGCTCGGCTTTCCGGAGACGATGGGGCTCGAGCAAGTGGCGCTGTTTCCTTGATACGCAGAAAACCAAAAAGTCAGCGCTGCCGTCACGAGTCCATGAAAGTCAGGCTTCGGCGTTTTGTTTGCGCGGAATGTGGCGCGACCTCAGAAGCCTCTCGTCGGCCGTTATTAATGTGGCAGCGTGCATGATCGCAGTCGCGGCGATGAAGCGATCGGCGGGGTCGCCGTGCAAATCCTCAAGCTCGCATGCAAGGATAGCTATTTCGCCGGTCAGGGGGAGTTCAACAGTGCCCCTGGCAAGGACAACCTTGCGGAATTCCAGAGCAGAGTCGAGGAGGCGCAGCCGCCGCTTCGCGATGAGTAATCCGATTTCCCAAAAGCTAACTGCGCTGATTGCGACGACCCGATCAGTTTTCTCAGCTTGGCGGAGAATCCGACGTGACTGTCTGCCTAAGGATTTACTGTCGCTCACTGACCAGACTGCTGCGTGAGTATCCAGCAGGATCACTTGAGCGCTTCCCATTCAACGTCAATAGGAGAAATAATGTCACCAAGAATCTCGACGCGCCCTTTCAGCGCTCCGATTAGGTTCCTCTTGAGCGGCTTATGTGGCACGACATCCGCGACGGGTTTACCCTTTTTGGTGATGACGAGGTTTTCGCCGGTCCGCTCGACCTCATCCAAGAGGGCCAAGCATTTTGCCTTGAATTCGGAGGCTTTGATCATCCGCGACATGGCGACCTCGTGACCATAGTCAGTGACCATGGTCATATACGCCTAATTGTCGCTGGAAGCAACGTCGGGGGGCTTACGCCCGCATCTTCACGTAGCTGCCCGGCGCATCCTCGAGCGGCTTGAGCGCGCTGCCGCCCGGCGCGCGCGCCGTCACTTCGGTCGCGCCCTGCTTCTTGAGCCAGGCGAGCCAGTCCGGCCACCACGAGCCGGCATGCTCCTTGGCCTTGGCGAGCCACTTGTCGACGTCGGCGCCGCGCGGCCGCGGCCCGGTCCAGTACTGATATTTCTGGCGCGCCGGCGGATTGACCACGCCGGCGATGTGCCCGGAGCCCGACAGCACGAAGCGCACCGGGCCGCCGAAGAACTTGCTGCCGAGCATGACCGACTTCGGCGGCGCGATGTGGTCTTCGCGCGTCGCCAGATTGTAGATCGGGATCTTGATCGTCTTCAGATCGATCGGCGTGTCGCCGATCTTCACCGTTCCCTTGGACAAGTTGTTGTCGAGATAGCAGTTGCGCAGATAGAACGAATGGTTGGCGGCCGGCAGCCGCGTCGCGTCCGAGTTCCAGTACAACAGGTCGAACGGAAACGGCGCCTTGCCCTTGAGATAATTGTTGATGACGTAGGGCCAGATCAGGTCGTTGGAGCGCAACAGATTGAACACGTCGGCCATCGAGGTAGCTTCGAGAAAGCCCTGCTGCGCCATGCGCTGCTCGATGGCCTTGACCTGCTCTTCGTCGACAAAGACTTTGAGGTCCCCCGCATAGGTGAAATCGACCTGGGCGGCGAACAGCGTCGCCGAGACGATGCGCTTATCGCCCCAGGCCGCCATGGCGGCGAGCGCCACCGACAGCATGGTGCCGCCGACGCAATAGCCGATCGCGTGCACCTCGTTTTCGCCGGCCGCTTTCTCGATGACATCGAGCGCGGCGATCGGGCCCTCGCGGACGTAATCTTCGAAGGTCTTTTGCGCCAGATGCGCGTCCGGGTTGACCCAGGAGATGCAGAACACGGTCAAGCCCTGGTCGACGCACCATTTGATGAACGATTTCTCCGGCGTCAGGTCGAGGACGTAGAATTTGTTGATCCACGGCGGCACGATCAGCACGGGACGCTTGAGCACCGCGGCCGTGGCCGGCTCATATTGGATGAGCTGCATCAGATCGTTCTGGAAAATCACCTTGCCTGGCGTGGTCGCCAGGTTGCGGCCGACCTCGAACATCGATGAATCCGACTGGCGGATGCGCAGATCGCCGCCGCCGGCGGTGATGTCCTCGGCCAGCATGTGCATGCCGCGGGCGAGATTTTCGGCGTTGCTGGTCAGCGTCTCGCGCAGCAATTCCGGATTGGTCAGCACGAAATTGGTCGGCGAGATCGCGTTGATGATCTGCCGCACGTAGAACTCGGCCTTCTGCTTGGTGTGCGGATCGATACCGGCAGCGTCGGCGACCAGCCGGTTGGCCCATTGCGCGGTGAGCAGATAGGCCTGCTTGAGAAAGTCGTAGAACTGGTTGGACGACCATTCCGGGTCGGCGAAGCGGCGGTCGGCCGCTTCCGGGGTCACGATTGGGGGCGTCTCTTCCCCGGCAAGCCGCTTGGCCGCCGCGGCCCAAAGCTCGAGATAGGCTTTGCCGAGCCGGGCTTGCAGTTCGACGGCGCGTTGCGGATCGGCGAGCCAGTATTCGGCGACTTGGCCGAGGGTCTTCACGACCTCCGCCGCCTCGTCGGCGAATTCGCGGTCGCTGCGGCCTTCCTCGCGGGGCTTCATATACGCGGCAAGCGCTCGGCCGCCTTCCTCGACGAGACGCGCCACATTGCGCGAAAACGCCTCGATGTCGAGGCCGCCGACCTGCAGCGGTTGTTGCGTTTGCGCCCGCACGAGCATTTCCTCAATGCCGAGGGGATTTGACGCCCGGCCTAGCTCTTTTCCGAACAAATGGCCTCCGACGCCGCTCGCTGCAAGGCGGGTGCGGGCGCCATTGCGGCCGCCGCAACGCATCGGCGCCTGCAATTCAGGCGTGCCGGCAGGTCCTTGTTTCGACATATTGGCGCGCTACCCGCGTTGATCCGATCTTTGAAATGAGCCGGATAAGTATTGGATTGGTAAATATTACGGGGGCAAAAGGGGGGCTAGGCGCGGCTGCTGGCCCCGATCGCCAAAGTAGCTCGCGCCGGGTTAGCGGGGACGTACGAATGAACCGTCGTCGTTGCCTGCCTGCGCGGCTGCTCGCGGCTTTGGCTTTTGGCTGCATGGGCGCGGTCCTCATCGCCGGTTGCTCGTCATCGTCGGCGCCGAGCCTGTTTCCCGCGGTGCTCGACAAGCCGCCGGCGCGCGAGGACACTCCGATGAGCCCCGAGCAGGTCAAGGCGGCGATGGACAACCTCGCTGCCGAGCGCCAACGGTTGTGCGCCGAAGCCGTGGCCAACGGCTCGCCCAACGCCGCAAATTGCGGCACCGGCAATGGCGCAAGCGCCGGCGCAACCCAAACGGCTGGCGGTGCCGCGAAGCCGTGATAAAAGCGTTGAGTCATTGTTGTGCCGCATTATCGAGCGCGCCGAGATAAACGCCGGAACTGCCAATGGACGAGTTTTACCGCATCCGCCGCCTGCCGCCCTACGTCTTCGAGGTGGTCAACCGCGCCAAGGCCGCGGCGCGCAACGACGGCGCGGATATCATCGACCTCGGCATGGGCAATCCGGATCTGCCGGCGCCCGCCCATGTGGTGGAGAAGATCAAGGAGACGATCGGCAGGGCGCGCACCGACCGCTACTCGGCCTCCAAGGGCATTCCCGGGCTGCGCCGCGCGCAAGCCGCCTACTATGCCCGCCGCTTCGGGGTGAAACTCAATCCCGATACGCAGATCGTCAGCACGCTCGGCTCGAAGGAAGGCTTCGCCAACGTGGCCCAAGCGCTCACGGCGCCGGGCGAC
>JASHWN010000585.1 GCA_030044035.1 Xanthobacteraceae bacterium | reverse complement strand
CCCGATTCCGCGGGCGCCGGTTCAGCGATCACGGCATGCGACTCTGGCGCAGCCGCGGCCGGCGGCGGATGATCGGGTGCCGGGGTCGCGTCCGTCTTCTTGATGGCCTCAATCTGCCGCGCCACCGAGCCGGTGATGTCGTCGACATTGCGTTCGACCACGGCGAGCCGCGATTTCAGCGCGTTATTTTCCGCGGCCAGACCGCGCACCGCGTCGGTAAGTCGGCGCTGCTCGGCGAGGCGGCGCTCCTCGGCCTCCGCGTCGAACGGCCGTGCGGCTACCTGGGTGCGGTCGCTGCGGCCGGAAAACAGGCCGGCGATGCGCTGGCCGCCGACTTGGCTGCGTGACGCCAGCACCGCTACGAACAGCGCGCCCGCGGCCACGCCGCCCCAAACCGTCATGCGCCACAAATGCCGCATGGTGAACGTCGCTTTGGTCGGCCGCTTTGGGGACGGCACAGGCTTTGCCACCGGCTTGCTCGCGGCCATGGCGCCGCTGCGCTCCGTGCCCGATTCCAAAATCCGCGGCCGAATCATTATGAAAAACTAGCAGATTCGCGCCGTTCGGGTGCGTGCCGCGGCGGCCGCCCAACGTTCACAATTGCGCGGTTTGCCATGGCCAAATCGCGTGGCTTTCGGCGCCGCGCCGGCTCGGCTATGAGAGCGCCCGCGGAGGTCTTTGTTCATGGCGGCTCGGACCTGCCTTGCCATCGTGCTTGCGGCCGGGGAGGGCACGCGGATGCGCTCCGCCCGGCCAAAGGTGCTGCATGCCGTGGCCGGGCGCTCGCTGCTCGCCCACGTGCTGACGGCCGTCGCCGGGATCGAACCGTCCGCCGCTGCCGTCGTGATCGGCTCCGGTCAGGATGACGTCGCAGCCGAGGCCAAGCGGGTGCTGCCCGGCGCCACCTGCTTCGTGCAGCATGAGCGGCGCGGAACCGCGCATGCAGTGCTGGCGGCAAAATCGGCGATCCAACGTGGCGCTGATGACGTTCTCATCATTTACGGCGACACGCCGCTGATCCAGCCGGCGACGCTGCGGGCGCTCCGTGCGCCGCTTGCCGAAGGCGCCGCCGTTGCGGTGCTCGGCTTTCGCCCGGCCGCTCCGTCGGGCTACGGCCGGCTCGTGACCAGGAACGGCGAGCTTTTACGGATCGTCGAAGAGGCGGACGCCGGCGCCAGCGACAAGGCGATCGGCCTGTGCAACGCCGGGGCGATGGCGTTTGCCGGCAAGACCGCGCTCGCCATCCTGGAGCGGATCGGCAATCGCAATCGCAAAAACGAGTTTTATCTGACCGATGCGGTCGAGATCGCGCGCGGCATGAACAAAACCGCGGTCGCGGTCGAAGTCGAGGAGGACGACGTGCGCGGCATCAACAGCAAAAAAGAGCTCGCCGAAGCCGAAGCGGTCGCGCAGCAGCGCCTGCGCCGGGCCGCGCTCGACGCCGGCGTCACGCTGGTGGCGCCCGAAACCGTGTTTCTGTCGGCCGACACCGCATTCGGCAAGGACGTGGTGGTCGAACCCTACGTGGTGTTCGGCGCCAATGTCAGCGTCGGCGACGGCGCGGTGATCCACGCCTTCTCGCATCTTGCCGGCGCCACCGTCGGCAAGGGCGCTTCGGTCGGGCCGTTCGCGCGGCTGCGCCCGGGCACGCGGCTTGGCGAGGGCACGCGCATCGGCAATTTCGTCGAGGTCAAGGAAGCCAATATCGAGGCCGGCGCCAAGGCCAATCACTTGAGCTATATCGGCGACGCCTCGGTCGGCGCCGGCGCCAATATCGGAGCCGGCACCATCACCTGCAATTACGACGGCTTCGCCAAGCATCGCACCGCAATCGGCGAAGGCGCCTTCATCGGCTCGAACTCGTCGCTGGTCGCCCCGGTCGAAATCGGCGCCGGCGCCTATGTGGGCTCGGGCTCGGTGATCACCGCCGACGTGCCGGCGGACGCGCTGGCGCTGGCGCGCGGCCGGCAGGTCGTTAAGGAGGGTTGGGCGAGCCGCTTGCGCGCGCTAAAATCGATGGTCAAGAAAAAGGCGCATGGGCGCGATTAGGACCCGCAGCGCTTTGGCCACTGGGCGAACGCGCGGCGGCGCCGTCAGGAAGCGCAATGTTATTTGACTTTCCTTGCCGCGCCCGGTGCGCTTTAACAATTAATCTTTAGGCAATTGGCGCTAAGAAGGCCGGTTGCGGAGGGCGTGCGCGGCAATGTGCGGCATAATCGGGATCATCGGCAACGAGCCGGCGGCGCCGCAGCTGGTCGAGGCGCTCAAGCGCCTCGAATACCGCGGCTATGATTCCGCGGGCGTGGCGACGCTGGAAAAAGACGGCGTGCTGACGCGCCGGCGCGCCGAAGGCAAGCTGAAGAATCTCGAGAGCCGGCTTGCCCGCGAGCCGCTCGCCGGCACGATCGGCATCGGCCATACGCGCTGGGCGACCCACGGCCGGCCGACCGAGAACAACGCCCATCCGCACGCCACCGACAGGCTCGCAGTGGTGCACAACGGCATCATCGAGAATTTCGCCGAGCTGCGCCGCGAACTGGAAGCCGGCGGCGCCGAATTCCAGACCGACACCGACACCGAAGTCGTCGCCCATCTCGTCACTGAGGAGATGAAGCGCGGCGCCGCGCCGGTCGCGGCCGTCAAAAGGGCGCTGCCGCGGCTGCGCGGCGCGTTTGCGCTCGCCTTTCTGTTCGCCGGCGAGGAGGATTTGTTGATCGGCGCCCGCAAGGGTTCGCCGCTCGCCGTCGGCTTCGGCGATGATGCGATGTTCGTCGGCTCCGACGCCATTGCGCTGGCGCCGTTCACCGACATGGTGAGCTATCTGGAAGACGGCGATTGGGTGATCGTCACCCGCAAGAGCGCCGAGATTCATGACGCCAAAGGCGCCGTTGTCGAGCGCGAGATCATAAAATCCCGCGCCGACGTGATGCTGATCGATAAGGGCAACCATCGCCATTACATGGCGAAGGAAATCTACGAGCAGCCCGAAGTCGTCGGTCACACCTTGGCGCATTACATCGACATGGTGGCCGAGCGCGTGGTGCTGCCGTTTGCGCTGCCGTTCGACTTCAAAAAGCTCGGCCGGATTTCGATTTCCGCCTGCGGCACCGCCTATTACGCCGCGATGGTCGCCAAATACTGGTTCGAGCGTTTCGCCGGCCTGCCGGTCGAGGTCGATATCGCGTCCGAGTTCCGCTACCGCAGCGCGCCGCTCGCCGCCGGCAATCTGGCGATCTTCGTGTCGCAATCCGGCGAGACCGCCGACACGCTCGCCTCGCTGCGCTACGCCCGCGAGCACAAGCAGCACGTGCTCTCGATCGTCAATGTGCCGACCTCGACCATCGCGCGCGAGAGCGACGTCGTCATGCCGACCTTGGCCGGGCCGGAAATCGGCGTCGCCTCCACAAAAGCCTTCACCTGCCAGTTGGCGGCGCTGGCCGCGCTCGCCATCGCCGCCGGACGCG
>JASHWN010000584.1 GCA_030044035.1 Xanthobacteraceae bacterium | reverse complement strand
ATGGCGCAGGGGAAGAATGACACTGCGGCGCAGCGCCGCGGCGGCGTCGAGAGTTTTCGCGGCGTGGCACGCGACGTGACCTATCTGGCCCGGCTGCAACTCGACGACGTGCTGCTGGCCCGGCTCGGGCAGGGCGCCAAGCGATCACCCCCACCCAGCCCGTCCGCGCAAGCCGGGGAGGGCGGCGAGGGGGCTCTGCCGGACTTCGTCTTCTACACCGGCTGCAACGTGCTCAAGACCCCGCACATTGCGCTGCTTGCGCTCGACATCATGGATGCGCTTGGGGCGAGCTACCAGGTGATGGGCGGCCCCACGCATTGCTGTGGCGTGATGCAGATTCGCACCGGCGATGTCGCGACCTCCGGCCGGATGGGCGAGAACTCCATCGACAAGCTGGCGCAGAGCAAGTCGAAGCAGGTGGTGTCGTGGTGCCCGTCGTGCCAGGTCCAGCTCGGCGAGACGACGCTGCCGACGCTCGAGCGGATGCGCGGCGCCAAGCCGTTCGAGATGACACCGTTCACGCTGTATCTGCGCAAGAACCTCGACCGGTTGCGGCCGCTGCTGCGCGAGCGCGTGCCGATGCGCATTGCGCTGCATCGTCATCCCGGCGTCCACGGCGTCGTCGAAGCCGCCGAGGAGATCCTGCGCGCGGTTCCGGGCATCGAGGTCATCGATCTGCAGCAGCCGGCGGTCGGCCTGCAGAGCAATAATCTCAAAGTGCTGCCGCAATATCGCCGCCAGCTGGACGAAGCCGAGCTTGCGGCTGCAGAAGTGGCCGGCGTCGATGCGCTGGTTGCGATCTATCATTCCGATCACCGCGCCTTGTGTGCGCACGAACGCGACTGGCCGTTCCGCATCGTCAACATCTACGAGATCGTCGGCGCCAGCATGGGACTGCGCGAGGAGGATCACTACAAGCGGCTGAAGATAATGCAGGACGCCGACGCGATCCTGGCCGACTGTGACGACCTGGTGCAAAAGCACGGCCTCGACGTCGCGACCACGCGGCTTGTGATCAAGGCGATGCTTGCCGAGCAGCCGGCGCCGCTGCGCGGTGGCTAGTAAATAAATTTCGAGTAGTTTTGGTGCGAATTCATTAAGCCTGCCGCCGATCCAATTGTCGCACCGGACGGACGCGGCAGGCCTTTGCGTAGCGGCTTATCGCAATTTTAGACCTTCTCGCGCAAAGTCGGCGCGAGGGCAGCTATCATGAATCATCCTGATCGCATCCGTGTGCTGGATCGTGACACCGGCAGCGAACCGTCCATTGTGCCGGGCACCCGTGAGCGCGCCGGGCCGGCTGGCGACGCGCTCGGCCGCGTCATTGCGGTCACCGGTTTGCAAGCGACTGCGGAGCTGACCGCGGGTGACAGACTCACCATCGGTGCGCTCGTCGGCATCAAGACCGCAGGCGCGCTCGCCGTCGGCACGCTGTGCGAGATCTTCGCCGAACCTTTGTCGGGCGCTCAGCACGGCCGCGTCACAGGGCGCATCGACCTGCTCGGCGAAATTGCCGCGGACGCGTCCGGCGCACGTCGTTTCCAGAACGGTCTGCGCGCTTATCCGACGATCGGCAGCGCGGTCGTGCCGATCGGCGGCGAGGAACTGCGGATCATTTTCGGCCTGGATAATCCCGACACCGTCGCGATCGGCGAGCTGCAGCAGGACGCATCGATCGCCGCGACCATCGATGTCGGCGAAATGGTGCGCAAGCATTTTGCCATCATCGGTTCGACCGGGTCGGGAAAATCCACGGCGCTTGCGCTCATCCTGCGCAAGATCATGCACAACCATGGCGACCTGCGCCTGCTCTTGATCGACGCGCATAACGAATACGCCGATTGCTTCGATGGCCGCGCACAAATTTTCGGTCCTGATACTTTGAAGCTGCCGTTCTGGCTCTTCAACTTCGACGAGCTCGTCCAGATCATCTTCGGCGCGCGCTCGCGCGCCGAGCACGAAATCGCGCTGTTGGCGGAACTCATTCCGTACGCCAAAGCCGAATACGCCCGCGCCAAGAGCGCGCTGCGCGCGAGCTACCGCCCGGCCCAGGCCGAGGGTACGCGGCACACCGTCGACACGCCGGTGCCGTATCGCTTCGAGGATGTGATCGCGGTGGCCGAGAGCCGCATGGGCAAGCTGGAGAACCGCGACCTCGCCGTGCAGTACCAGCGCCTGCTCATGCGCATCAACGCGGTGCGCGGCAATCCGCGCTATGCCTTCCTCTTCGAGGACGGCGGCGACACCGGCGACCGCATGGTCGAGATCCTGTGCCAGCTGTTGCGGCTCAAGGATCACGAGCGGCCGATGGCGATCCTGCAACTCGCCGGCTTTCCGGCGGAAACGGTCGACGTCATCGTGTCGGCGCTGTTCCGGCTCGCTTTCGAATTTGGCGTCTGGAGCGATGCGCTCAGTCCGCTGCTGATCGTCTGCGAGGAGGCGCACAATTATGCCAATGCCGATCCGGCGGTCGGCTTCCGCCCGGCGCGCGAGGGGCTGTCGCGCATCGCCAAGGAGGGCCGCAAGCACGGCGTCTTCCTCGGCCTCGTCACGCAACGGCCGCATCAGCTAGATCCGACGCTGATCTCGCAATGCTCCACGGTTTTCGCCATGCGGCTCGGCCACGAGGACGATCAGAAAATCGTGCGCGCCGCGGTGTCGGATGCGGCGAGCCGGCTGTTGGCCTTCCTGCCGGCGCTCGGCACCCGCGAAGCGCTTGTCATCGGCGCTGCAGTGCCGACGGTGACGCGGCTGCGCTTTGAGGAACTGCCGGAACAGAACATTCCGCGCAGCCAGGCAATCTGGGGCGGCGATCTCGACGACGCCATGCAGATCGATGACCAAACGATCGCGACCGTCGTGGCGCGCTGGCGCGGCGCTGCGGCAGTCAACAAGCCGACCCCTGCGCCGATGCCGGACGCAAAATCGCGCGAGAGCGAGCTGGTCGGCTGGTCGGCGCCGACGTATCGGGGGTAAGCCGTCCTCCGCTCATTCCCGCGTCAGCGGGAATCCAGACGGCAATCTCTGGCTAAGCAGAAAGTCCACTGGGTCCCCGCTTGCGCGGGGACGAGCGGTCGTGGGTGGCCGCATCAATCCCGAATATCCTGCAACAACCACTCGGTCGGAATTTGCCGGCCGAGGCCGGCGCGCTTGGCGGCCTCGTAAATCTTGCCGGCGATGGCGAAGAACTGCGCGCCCTGCAGATTGCCGCGCTCTGAATAGGTGATCTGCTCGGCGTTGCTGCGGCCCTTGACCTTGCCAGCAACAAGATCAGCGAGCGTGACGCGCTTGTCGGGTAGCATATTGCCGTGGCGGGCGCGGCCGCGGCGGCCGTCGCCGTATTTCCGCTGCGCGGGCCGCGCTTCGTAACCCAAATGCTCGTCGTCGACCGCGAGCTCGGGCTTGCCGACCGGCCCGGGCGCGTCGCCGAAGCGCAGATACACATCGACCCGGCGCAAACTTTCCGCGTCCGGCTTGCCGGTGCCGCCGACATTGACAATGTGCGCGCCGTTCTCCAACAGCCTGCCATCGAGCACCGGCACTGCCGAGTCGGTCAGGCCGGCGACGATGTCGGCGCCTTTATAAATGTCCTCGGCGCGGTCGCAGACTTTGACCTCGATATTGTACGCCGCCGCCATTTCGCGACCAAAACTTTCGCGGTGCTCGCGCGTCGGGCTGAACACCTGCAGCTTCTTGATGTCGCGCACCAGCGTGAAGGCGCGCATGTGCGTGCGCGCCATGCCGCCGGAGCCGAGCATGCCGACCACGGCGGCGGCCGGCTTGGCCAAATATTTGACGCCGATGCCGCCATCGGCGCCAACCCGCATGTGCTGCAAATGGCCATCATTGATGAAGGCGAGCGGCTCGCCGGTTTCGATCGAGGTGAGCAGTACGAGGCCGCAATAGAGGCCGGGCCGCGTGCAATATTTCTCCTGGGTGATCGAGCCGTTGTAGCGCGTCTCGTAGATCACGTCGGATTTCATGCGGATGGCGAAATAGCCCGCGGTCGAGCCGCCCTCCATCGTGCCCCATTGGTAATTCTTCGCCGGATCGCTGGTCGGAATGCGGATGTCGATGCGCGGCCGGCACACCGCCTCGCGCGCGGCAAGCGCGAGGTATGCCTCCTCGAGCGCCGCCATCGTCATCTCCATGGTCAAGACCTTGGCGACGTCGGCGTTATTGATGATCAGCGTCATGGCGGCGACTATGGCCCGAGTTCACTCAGATTCAAAATGCGAGGAGCCCGCGAGCTTACGCCAGCGTGACCATGCCGCTCCAGAACTGCTGGCGGTCGCCGGTGTCGACGTCGTATTTGCGCGCGAATGTGAGTCGGCCGTCATTACCGATGCGGAAGAGCATGAGGCCGGCGGACAGTGTCGCGATGCTGTTGCCGTCGCGCACCGGCAGCGGCATGATGCTCGCCACCACCAACAGCCGGCCGCTTGGATCGATGCCGAACGTGCGCAGCTGAATGCCGCGGCCGTCGATGGTCTGGACCAGCGTCGGTTCGCCGGTTTGCTGATCGATGGCGAACACCGCAACGCTGTTGTCGCCGCCGGCAAAGACTTTTTGGCCCTGAAAATCGACGGTCGAGGAGGCACGATTGGTCTGATAGACGAAGCGCCCGTTCGGATGCACGTGGATCGGGCCGGCGCCCTGATGCATGCCGGCCTTGCCTGCCGCGCCCTCAGGACGCGGAGAAGACGAGAGCGTACGCTTGACGAACATCGGTTCGCGCGACAGCCCGGTCTGTTCGTCGAGCCGATAAACGTAAATCTGGTTTTGCCGCTCGACCGAGACGAACACCCACGGCTGCTCGGGATGAAAATCGAGGTGGCGCGGGCCGAAGCCAAGTCCGTTGCCCGGCGCGATCGAAGCGAGATTGCGCAGCAAGCCGTCGGCGAAGCCAAATGTCTTGATGGCGCCGGGATCTTCGGGCTTGCCGGGCCGCGCGTCGTTGCCGCGGGCGACCAACAGGACGACGCGGTTTCCCGGCGCGGCGAGCACCTGATGCGCATAGATGCCGGCGTCGAGCTTTTGCGGCTGCGCGACCGGCTCGCCGATCGTGCCGTCGGCGTTGAGCCGATGCACCGTGACGTTGCTCGGGTCGTTGTAGGCGGTGAAGAGATATTCGCCGCTGCGGTCGACGCTGCAATGGATCGGCCGCGACGGCAACGCGGCTGCGGCACCGTGCGCCCGCAGTGCGCCACTGCCTGGATCAATCGCCAGCGCGTTGGCGTAATGCTTGTCGCCGGCGACGCCGGGACCGCCATTGCTGGAAACCGCGTATAGTTGGCGTCGCGACGGATGCGGCCAGACATATTGCACGTTGGCCGGCAGCGTCACCGCGCTGCGCCTGGTCAGGGTTGCCGCCTCGACATCCATATCGAACAGGGCGAGTTCGGGCCCGATGCTGGCGTAGTAGACCGCCTTGGCCATGGCTTACTCCGTTGCCTGCCCGCAACAGCGCAACACGCGAAAGCGCAGCGCGGCCGGGGG
>JASHWN010000583.1 GCA_030044035.1 Xanthobacteraceae bacterium | reverse complement strand
GGTCGATCACGCGCTGGGCCGCGAGCTATAGGGCGCAGGAACTGACACGCCCGCGTCCGACCTGCGAACGCGAGTAGCGAATAGCGAATAGCGAGTGGCGAATAGCGAATAGTGGGAGGCGAATGGTCCATTCGCCATTCGCTACTTCGCTATTCGCGTTTTCCGCTTCGCTGTGAGTTATCGGGCGCACTCAATCGCGACGAAGCGGTCGCAACGGCTGCCGTTGCAGGAACCGCTGCCGTCCGACGGGATGGCGCCGGTGATGTCGTCGCGGTCGACTTTGCGGAACGACAGCGCCTGGGCGAATTCGTGCGAACGGCAATAGGAATTGGCGACGGTGCGGCCGCACGGCGCCCCGGTGGCGAGGCAATTGTCGACGCCATAGCCGTCGGCCTGGTTGGCGATGATGAAAAGCCGCCGTTCGGCGTGGGCTGAGCCCAGCATCAGGGCCGCGATGACGGCCGTGGCAACCAACAAACGCATGAAAGCCCCCTCTGGCGGCAGGAGGTCCGCACAATGGGTTGCAATAAGGCGTAAGTTTGCGCCAGTGCGGTGAAGGTTTCGTTAACCGGCGCTGCGGGCGAGATTGTGGGCTTTCGTCATTCCGGGGCCGAGCGAAGCGAGGAGCCCGGAATCCATAACCCCAGCGCTGGGTTTATGGATTCCGGATTCGCCGCTGCGCGGCGCTCCGGAATGACGACTGTGGCGGGACCTTGACGCGCCGGCCGTCCTCCCCCATTCTTTGCCCTATGTACGGCCTTAACCTGATCGGCGGCATTTGCCGGGAGATTATTGGCTAGCGACAGCGCTGGCTGCGGCCGTCTTTTCTCCTCTTCGAGAATTTGGGGCGCCCGGCCAGCAAGGCCGATCCGGCGTTTGCTTGGCACGCGGTGCGACGACCGACTTAAAGTGCGGCGATGGAACTCAAGCTTTACGATACGCTGACGCGCGAGAAGCGGGTTTTTGTCCCGCTCGATCCGTCGAACGTGCGCATGTATGTGTGCGGGCCGACGGTCTACGACTTCGCCCATATCGGCAATGCCCGGCCGGTGATCGTGTTCGACGTGCTGTTCCGGCTCCTTCGCCATCGCTACGGCGCCGAGCACGTCACTTACGTGCGCAACATCACCGACGTCGACGACAAGATCAACGCCCGCGCCGCCGAGGAATATCCCGACCTGCCGCTCAACGAGGCGATCCGCAAGGTCACGGAAAAGACCGACCAGCAGTTCCACGAGGACGTTGCCGCGCTCGGCTGCCTGCCGCCGACCGTCGAGCCGCGCGCCACCGAGCACATCGCCGAAATGAAAGTGCTGATCGAGCGGCTGATCAAATCCGGTCATGCCTATGTCGCCGAAGACAATGTGCTGTTTTCCGTGCCGTCGATGCCGGATTACGGCCAATTGTCGAAGCGCCCGCTCGACGAGATGATCGCCGGCGCCCGCGTCGAAGTCGCCGCCTACAAAAGGGATCCGCGCGATTTCGTGCTGTGGAAGCTGTCGAAGCCGGGCGAGCCGGCCTGGCCGTCGCCGGCCGGCATCGCCGCGCCCGGCCGCCCGGGCTGGCACATCGAATGCTCGGCGATGTCGTGGAAATATCTCGGCGAAATTTTCGACATCCACGGCGGCGGCATCGACCTCGTGTTTCCGCACCACGAGGACGAAATCGCGCAATCGCGCTGCGCCTTCCACACGCCGGTGATGGCGAATTTCTGGATGCACAACGGCTTCTTGCAGGTCGAAGGCGAGAAGATGGCGAAGTCGCTGGGCAACTTCGTCACCATCCACGAGTTGCTGAACGATTGGCCTGGCGAGGTGCTGCGGCTCGCCATGCTGCAGACGCATTACCGCCAGCCGATCAACTGGACGATGAGCGGGCTGATTGAGGCGCAAAAGACGCTGGATCATTGGTACGTCCTGACCGCGGAGGCGGACTCGGGCTATTTGTGCGCTGACGCACTCGACGCGCTGGCTGACGATCTCAACACGCCGAAAATGCTTGCCGCGCTGCACGAGCTGCGCGGCGAGGCGGCTAAGGGTGTGAAGCCGGCCGCTGCCTGCCTGAAGGCCAGTGCTCAGCTCGTCGGACTGCTGGAAAAAACGGCATCGAACTGGATCGCCTTCCGGCCGAAGTCGATTGTCGTCGACGAAGCCAAGGTCGCGACTTTGATTGAGGCTCGTGCCGCCGCACGCAAACAGAAAAATTTTGCCGAGTCGGATCGCATCCGCGACGAACTCTCAAAGATGGGCATAGTCCTGAAAGACACCAAGGACGGCACCACCTGGGAGATCGCGCGATGACCCCGCGCCCGCAGCAACAGCAAACATTCGCCATGCGGCCGCTCTTGCCGGATGACGTGCCGCTGCTTGCCGAAATCTTTCGCGCCAGCATCGAGGAATTGACGGGCGAGGATTACAGCGACGCGCAGCGCGAGGCGTGGGCGTCGGCGGCCGACGACGAGGACGAATTCGGCCAGAGGCTTGGCCGCGAACTGACACTGGTGGCGACCCATGACGGCGCCGCGGTCGGCTTTGCCGCGCTCGCCGACAACACGCGGATCGACATGCTCTACGTGCATCCGGCCGCTTCCGGGCGCGGCGCCGGCGCCATGCTGGTCGATGCGTTGGAAAAGCTCGCGGCCGCGCGTGCCGCAAAGGAACTCACCGTCGAAGCGAGCGACAGCGCCCGCGGCTTTTTCGAAAAACGCGGCTACGTCGCCCGCACCCGCAACACGGTGTCGGTCGCCGGCGAATGGCTCGCTAACACGACGATGAGCAAGGCGCTGGCGCCGCAGCAAAGGGGGGCGCCATGAAGGAGCGCCTTTATCTGTTCGACACCACGTTACGCGACGGCGCGCAGACCAACGGCGTCGATTTCACGCTCGCCGACAAGCTCGCTATTGCCGGCCTGCTCGACGATCTCGGCGTCGACTACGTCGAGGCCGGCTATCCGGGCGCCAATCCGACCGACACCGCGTTTTTCGCCGAGCGGCGCAACCTCAAAGCCAAAGT
>JASHWN010000582.1 GCA_030044035.1 Xanthobacteraceae bacterium | reverse complement strand
GCGCGCTGAGATTGACGTAGGCGTTGGTCTGCGCCCATAGCCCGCCGGCGATGCCGGCGAGCGCCGCCGAGATGGTGTAGCAGACCAGCACGCGCCAGCGCACCGGCGATCCGATCGCGTGCATGCGCAGAATGTTCTCACGGATGCCGGTCAGGCTCTGACCGAACGGTGAATAGACCAAGGTGCGTACCAACAGCAAGCAGACAAAGAGCACGCCGAGCGCGAACAGATATTGCGTGTCGGCGTAAAGCGGATTGAATTCGAACACGCCGAACACGGGGGCAATCGGCAGGCTGGGCAATCCGTCGAAGCCGCCGGTATAGGCGTGCGCCATGTTGGCCGCCTGTTCGAGCAGCGCCATGGTGCACAGCGTGAGCATAAGCAGCGCGAGGCCGGCGGTGCGCAACAGCACCAGGCCGGAGAGGAAGCCGATCGCCGCCGCCGCCAGGGCCGCAAGCAGAAGCCCGGTGATCGGTTCGGTCCAGACGTTGTAGGAGGCGAGCATGCCGACGGTGTAGGCGCCGGCGCCGAAGAACGCCGCGTGGCCGAGCGTGATGATGCCGGCGTAACCGAGCGCCAGATCCAGAGACAGTGCAAAGAGAATCGTGACCAGCAGGTCGCAGCCGAAGCTGAGATAATCGGGCAAGGCAAAATAGAAAACGATGCCGGCGAGCCAAGGCAGCGCCTCCCACCAGCGCACGCGATGACGGCGCATGAGCGCCCGTGCCGCCGGATTCTCGATCCGCGCGGCCGCGGCAGCGTCACCCCCCGGAGACGCCGCCACGCTCACTGCTCTTTCCTTCCGAGCAGGCCGCGCGGGCGCGCCAGCAGCATCAGAATAGTCAGCGCGTAGATGAAGATCGTGCCGCCCTTCGGCAAATACAGCGTGAGCACGAAGTCGAGCACGCCGAGGATGAGAGCGGCGTAATAGACGCCGGTGACGCTGCCGAGCCCGCCGACCGAAACCACGATCAGGAAATAGACCAGGTACTCGAGCGGATACTGCGGATCGAGGCCGAGAAACTCGGCGCCCAATCCGCCGCCGAGCCCGGCCATGCCGCTGCCGAAGGCGAACGTGATGGTGAACAGCCGGTCGACATCGATGCCGAGCGATTCGGCCATGCGGCGATTGTCGACGGTGGCGCGGATCTGGCCGCCGATATGGGTACGCTCGAAAGTGAGCCAAATCCCGAGCGCGATGAGAAATCCGATGACGATCAGGAACACGCTGTAAGTACGATACTCAATGAACCCGAGATTAAGCTGGCCGCTCAGCACCGCCGGTAACTGCAAGGTCTGGTGTTCCGGCCCCACCACGATGGTGATGCCGGCGATGAAGATGAAGATCAGGCCGATCGTGAACAGGACCTGATCGAGCTCGCCAGCGCGATAGAGCCGCCGATAGAGGAAGCGTTCGAGCAGCACGCTGAGCGCGGCGGTGCCGAAAAAGCCCAGCGCCAGCGCGGCGGGAAAGCCATATTGCGCGCGGTTCATCGCCAGCACGATGATGTAGCCGCCGACCATGGCAAAGGCGCCATGGGCGAGGTTGACGAACCCCATCAGTCCCATGGTGACCGACAGCCCCACCGAGACGATGAACAGCACAGTGCCCGCGGCCAATCCGCCTAACAGGATCCCGGCGATATCAGCGACGGCATTCACGGGCGCTCCAGCGGGTCAACGGCTAGCGGCGAATGGCGAAGAGTGACCTCGATCCCCTAAATCACTGGCTTCGCCAACCCGCCATTCGCCGTCAATGCTTCGGCGCGCAGGGCCCGATCGCCAGCACCTTGCATTGGTCCTTCACGTTGTGGAAGGTCGCGAGCACTTTCTCATGAAGCTTGCCGTCCGCGCCCTTGACCACCTGGTCGAGATATTCGTTCATGATGATGTCGCGGGTCTGCGGATCGATCTCGATCGGGCCCTGCGGGCTCTCGAACTTCCAGCCTTGCAGCGACTTTACCGCCGCGTCGCCGTCATCGATCTTGCCTTTTGTGGCGTGCAGGGCGTGAACGATGGCGGCGATGCCGTCCCAAGCGCCGACCGAGGTGAAATCCGGGGTTGCATCCGCACCGTACGCTTTCTTCCAGGCCGCGACGAACGCCTTGTTCTGCGGATTGTCGAGATCGGCGTTGTAATGATGAACGGTGATGAGGCCGATCGCGTTGTCGCCCATGCCCTGGAGCATGTTGTCCGGGACGATGTCGCCGGTGCCGATCAGCTGCGTGCCGGCGGCTTTCATGCCCAGCGCGGCGTAGGTCTTGACCACCGCGGTCGCCTGGTCGCCGGCCGGCACGAACACGAACAGCACGTCGGGGTGCTCGTCCTTGGCGCGCTGGAAGAACGGCGTGAAGTCGGGGGTAGCCCCCGGCCCGCCGGAGGGAATGGCGTCGATCACCTTGCCGCCGTTATGTTCGAAGGCGTACTTGAACGCGTCCAGCGCGTCCTTGCCCGGCGGATAGTCGGTATAGGCCACGACCGCGGTCTTGGCGTGCAGATGCTTCGCCGCTTGCTCGCCCATGACGTAGCTCGACTGCCACAGCGTGAACGAGGTGCGCACGAAATAGGGCGACAGGGTGGTGATGAACGCGGTGCCGGCGTTCATGATCACCGTCAATCGCTTGCCGGCGGTAACCACCGGCGCCGAGGCAATGGCATCGGGCGAATAGATGTAGCCGGCGATGACGTCGGCTTTCTCCTGAGTGAGCAATTCCTGGGTATCGATCTTGGCGGCGGCGCCGTTTGGCGCCTTGGAGTCGCGCTTGATGACCGTGAGCTTATAGGGCTTTATCTGCGCGGCATTGAGCGTCTGATAAAGATCGATGGATTTATCCATTTGCGGCGACAGTTCGGCGCCGGGGCCGGTGTACGGCAGGATGAGGCCGATCTTGACCTCCTGCGCCGACGCCGCGCCGCTGGCGGCGGCCGAGACAGCCAGTGCGGCAAAAGCCGCGATCATTCGCTTTGACATCAGGAACCCTCCCAAGAGTTGCATTCAAGAGCTGCGTTCAAGAGCTGCGTTCAAGAGCTGCGATTAATGACTTTCAGCGATCGTGTTCTTGTGCTGCTTGTGACGCCGATACTAGGGCGAAAGCCCGAAATGGCGCAAGCCAATGCCGAATGCCGCGGTGCGACACTTGCGACTCCCGCTCGCTGCTTATGGGGACGGGGCCGGACGTGAAGGGGCTCCCGCCGCGTCATTTCCAATAGAGTCTCCGCATCCTTAATGCCGCGGAAGCGTGGCGCGGGGAGAACAGCGGTTCGAATCAGGAGCCATAACTCGGCCCTGGCGTGCCAACGAGAATATCGGTTTTCGTGATTATGCCAGCGCGTTCACCACGCAGCGAACGACGCTCCGCATCGTCCAGGTACGCGTCGTAGAGCTGCCGGCTTGGAAACTTGAGCACATGGACCTCGAAAGGCTCGTCTGACTCGGCGTCCGATGCTCTCGAGGTCCGGATCGCACGCTCAATGACGCCGCCATAGCGGGCCATGATGCGGGATACTTTG
>JASHWN010000581.1 GCA_030044035.1 Xanthobacteraceae bacterium | reverse complement strand
TGCGGCGCTCATGCGGCCTTACCCAAATAGGCGGCCTGCACCGACTCGTTGTCGGCGATTTCCTGCGGTGTGCCTTCGGCCAGGAACTTGCCTTGGTCCAGTACCATGATGCGGTCGGCGAGATGAAAGACTACGCGCATGTCATGTTCAATCAGCACGATCGTCAGTTTGCTGTCCCTGTGCAGACGCCGGACCAGCTGAATGATGTCGAACGTCTCCTGCTCGCCCATCCCAGCGGTCGGCTCATCGAGCAACAACAGGCGCGGATTGAGCGCGATCGACATCATGATCTCGGTGGCGCGCTGATCGCCGTGCGCAAGCTCGCCGACGAAGCGGGCCGCCTTCTCGCACAGCCCGCCCATGGCGAGGAGTTCTTCGACACGTGCTCGAACCTTCGCGTCGGCGTCGCGCGACAGCCACGGCTGCAAGCGAAAGCCAGACGCCACTTCGATGGGAATGCGAAGATTCTCGTGAACGGTCAGTTCGGGGAACACTTCGGTGATTTGAAAGGTGCGGGCGATGCCGCGCCACACGCGTCGCGCCGGCAACAGCGGGGTGATGTCCTCGCCGTCAAAAATTATGCGGCCTGCGCTTGGCGGAAAAAATCCGGTGATCAGGTTGAAGAACGTGGTCTTGCCGGCGCCATTTGGTCCGATCACCGCCCGCAATTCACCCGGCTCGACCGTCATCGACACATCGCTGACGGCAACGAGGCTGCCGAATCGCTTGGATACGTTTTCGACGCGAAGCAGACTCATGTGACTGCCTTGCGCCGCATCAAGCCAAGAATGCCGCGCGGAAAGAAGAGTACGACGAGAACGAAGAAAAGGCCGAGAAACGACATCCAGTTCTCGGTCTGGCTCGATAGATAATCCTGCAGAATCACGAAGATCGCCGCGCCTAGCAGCGGACCCCAGAACGAGCGCATGCCGCCGAGCACGGCCATGATCACGAAATCGCCCGACTGAGTCCAGTACAGAGCGCGCGGATCAACGAAGTTGTTGAGCAGAGCATAGAGCGCGCCGGCAAGGCTGACAAAGCAGCAGGAGATTACCCACGAGATCCAGATATGGCGGTCGACCGGAATACCGAGAAAACGTGCGCGACGCTCGTTCTCACGGATCGCAATCAGTGTGCGGCCGAACGGCGAGCGAAGCAGCCAAGCCATGATACCCACCGCGAGAGCGAAACAAATAAGCACGAGGTAATAGAAAGCGGTGGGGTTATGCAGAATATCGATGCGCGTAAATCCCAGATCGATCGGCTGACGCGTCCACCCGATCAGCCCGTCGTCGCCCCCGGTCACCGAATTCCAGCGAAAGGCGATGAAATAAAATACTTGGCCGAAGGCAATCGTCACCATGGCAAAATAGACGCCGCGCAGGCGGATGATCAGCGGCCCGATGATCGCCGCCGCAAGGGTGCCGACCAACGTGCCAACAAGGATGCCGAGCCCGGTGTTGGGCACGACATAGCGGATGATCATGCCCGCGCCGTAGGCGCCCAGACCGAAATAGGCGGCGTGGCCGAACGACAGCACTCCCGTGTAGCCAAGCAGAAAGTTGAGCGACATCGCGGCCAAGCCGAGCACGACGACGCGGGTCCCAAGCTCGACATAGCCCCCGACCCCTACCAGCCAGAACGGCATGGCAAGCAGCAGCAGCCAAATCACGATATTCGGTGCCTGTTTCCTGAAGTCGGCGGAATTCACTAGAACCTACCCTCTTCGCCCAGCAGGCCGCGCGGACGCACCAGCAACACAGCCGCCATCATGACGTAGATCACGGCCTCCGTGGCCGAAGGCCAGAATACCGTGGTGACGCCGGAGGCAACCCCGATCAGCAATCCGCCGAGCAAAGTTCCGGGCAGGCTGCCCAGGCCGCCGACGATGATGGCGACAAAGCTCGGCATGATCAGTGAAGCGCCGATAGTCGGCTGCAGGCCCAGCTGGCCCACAGCCAACACGCCGGCGAGGCCCGCCAGATAAACGCCAAGCCCGAAATTCAAACTACGAAGCATGCGCACGTTGACGCCGAGGACTGAAACCGTCTCCAAATCGAGAGTGCCGGCGCGAATGCGGATGCCGATCTTGGTATAGTTGAGAATGAGGAACATGGCCGTGACGGCGACTGCCACAATCAGGACCATGAACAGCCGGTAACCGGTGATGAAGAAATAAGCGCTGCTCAACGGCGAGAGCAACCAGCCCGGGACCTGATAGGGCAGGCTCTGCGCTCCCCAGATGAAGCGCGTGCCGTCCTCGAAGATGAACGCCAGCCCGAAGGTCAGGAGCAGGCTGTAGAGCGGATCGCGCCCGTAAAGACGGCGGATCAAGACTCGCTCGACGATGATACCGAGGAAAGCCACCAGAAACGGCGCCAAGATCAAAGCGCCCCAGAAGCCCACGTAGGGGATCAACATGTAGGCGAAATAGCCGCCGAGCGCCAAAAATCCGCCGTGAGCAAAATTAATCACACCGGAGAGATTGAGGATCAGCGAGAGGCCCAACGCCATCAGCGCGTAGAATGCCCCGACGATCAGGCCGTTGAAGGCATCGAATAAAACAAGCTGTGTCATACGCGCGTCAACGTCATGCCGGTCCGCGGATCACGTCCTCAAGCGCCCGGCTGAACGCCGGCTACCTGTCACGGAGATTGGACGCTTGTTAATCCCAGAAGTGCCGCGCCCGTCAACGAAAATCGGGCGCCGCGATGAAGGGGCGCCCGACCATCTGCAGTCGTCAGCTCGGCCACGTCATCTTGCAGCCGGTGTCTTCCAAAGTGCCGGCGGCCGTCTGACCTTTGACGATTTCGGTCACGTTGAAGAGATCTTCGCGGTCGCCGCCCTTCGGCGCCTGCTGTGCGTTGCCGACATAGAGATCCGGAATCAGCTGGTTCTGCGCCGCGCGGTAAAAGGCACCGTCCGGCATCAGCGAGACTTCCGGCGGCAGCTTAAAGCCCTGCATCGCCTTTGCCATCTTCAGGGGGTCGAGCGACTTCGCCTGCGCTGCGGCCAGCTGACAAGTCCATATCGCGGCATAGCCAAACCAAGTGCGCGCGGTGGGGACGTGCCCGCCGCTGCGCTTGCGGATATCGGCAACGAACTCGGCCAGGTGTGGCAAGTTCGGCTGCTTCCAGTACCACTCGAAAACCCAGGTACCGATACGCGCTTCCGGCGGCAGCCCGAGCAGCACTTCAAGCTCCTGCTGCGCGCCGGCGAGATGGTATTTCTTGTCGAGGCCGAATTGCACCGCCTGCTTGAGTGCGTTCACGGCGTCGTCGCCGGCGACCAGGAAGATGATGACGTCCGGGTTAGCGGCCTGCGCCTTGATCAGATAGGACGAGAAGTCGGTCGTGCCGAGCGGCGTGAGATCGCCGCCAACTTTGGCGCCGCCGAGCGCCGTGCATGCCTTTTCCAGGCCGGCCTGCAACGTATGACCGAAAGCATAGTCGGGCGTGATGTAATACCATTTCTTGCCGGCGGTCTTGATCAGCGTGCCGGCCACGGCGTTGGCTTCCATCTGCGTCGTGTTGCAGACGCGGAACACGTTCCAATGGCAATTCGCTCCGGTGATCGGATCGGTGTGCCCACCCGGCACCACGTGGAAGACGCTCTTTTCGTAAGACACGTTGGCGATAGCAGCGGCCAGCGCGGAGTTGATATTGCCGACGAGAAAATCGACCTTGTCGCGATCGATCAGCTTGCGCGCCTTCTCCACCGCTGTGCCGGCGTCGCCGCTCGTTGAATCCTCAACCAAAAGATCGGCTTTGCGGCCGAGAATGCCGCCTTTGGCGTTGATTTGATCCAGCGCGAGCTGGCAGCCGATCAGTTCGTTCTTGCCGAGCGCGGCGTAGGTGCCGGTGAGCGGATTGTCGAGGCCGATCTTGACCGGCTCGTCGGCAAGTGACTTCACCACGAAGGGGCTTGTGACCTGCATGGCGCCGATCGCCAGACCGGCTTTGAGAACCGTGCGTCGCTGCACGGCAATATTGACACGCTCGTTGGACATTACGTCGTCTCCCTCCCTTGGGCCCTGTTGCTCTCGCGACGGAGGCCGCCACTTGAGTCGAATAGCGTTCTCGCGCTCGAATAGACAATTCTATCAGCATATTGCAAATTGCAATCGAAAAGAAAATGCGAAAGTTAACTGCCGCGCCGCGCCTCCATCGTGCGCAGACGCCCCGGCCGGACTTTCGCCTGAAATCAAGCAGTCCTGCGTGCAAGATCCCGCGCGCGGTGAGACAAAGCGCCGCCCCCCTTCCGGCAGAAGGGCAAGCCGTCGGGTCGCAGCGGCGATTCTTGCCCAAGGATTGAGCAAAGCGGAGACCGCGCGTTGTCAAGACCGGATCCCGCGATGGCGGCGCATCCGCAGCATCACCGCGTCGCCCATCGGGGAGCCCTACACTTGATCGCTCGCTGCGGATGGTCCTCGCCACCGCTTCGCGGAGGACCAAATTTTAACAGCAGCTGCACTCGACGCCTTCGACCCAGGTGAGCGCGTTCTTCATGAAGGCGGGCGGCAGGTCGTCCTCGACAATTTCGGCGAGCTGCTTGAACATTTGGAAATGGTGGCGGCCGGCGGCGGTCCAGAACACGACGTGGGTCTCGATCGGCGGGCAGCCCGGCACCGTGCAGGCGATCTCCGACACCATCACGGTCTCGTCCTCGCCAAGCGCAAAGCGGGCCCGCGTCCACTTGCTCACGCGCTCGGTTGCGGCGGCCTGATCACCACCTCGCCGCAACGACCGCATCATCGGGAACGCGCCTGCCATCGCCTCAAAGTAAGCTGCTAGCGGCAAAAATGCACGTGTTTGGCGGCCTTGACGCGGCTTTGCTGCATTCTAGATTGCGCGCGCTTATTTAAGGGACGCAAGACCAGGCTGGAGCGATTTTCAGTGGCAGAAAAAGTACTGGCGGCGGTGCGCACCGGGCCGAGCAAGACCGAATTCCGCGACTATCCGATGCCCGATATCCCGGAGGACGCCGCGCTGATGAAGATGGAAGTCGGCGGCATCTGCGGTACCGACGTCAAGCTCTACAAGCACCCGCCGAACAATGCGCCGACCATCATGGGCCACGAGAACATCGGCACCATCGCCAAGGCCGGCCGCGAATTCACCCGCCGCAAGGGTTTTAAGGAAGGCGATCTCGTCTTCGTCGAGCACTACGTGATGTGCGGCAAGTGCGAGTGGTGTCATGCCGGCCAATACCGCCATTGCGAAAACACCAACTGGCGCACCAATCCGGACGCGATCCGCTACGGCTACACCTCGGCCGAGAAGGCGCCGCACCTGTGGGGCGGCTTTGCCCAATACGTCTACCTGCCGTGGAACGCAGTGGTGCATCATGTGCCGAAGGGCGTGACGCCGGAGCTGGCCGGGCTTGTCACGCCGATGGCGAACGGAGTCGAATGGTCGCTGTTCGACGGCGGCGTCGGCTACGATTCGACCGTGCTGATCCAGGGCCCGGGCCAGCAGGGCCTGTCGCAGACCGTGATCTGCAAGCAGGCCGGCGCGTCGCTGATCATCGTCACCGGCACATCCAAGGACGGCGCGCGGCTCAAGGTCGCCAAGGAGCTCGGCGCCGACCATGTCATCGACGTGAGCAAGGAGGATCCGCTCGCCCGCATCAAGGAAATCACCGGCGGCAAGGGCGTCGATGTCGTGCTCGATTGCACCGCCGGCGCTGGCACCATCCCGGTTCTGCTCGGCATCGAGGCGCTCAAGCGCAAGGCCGGCACCATCGTGGTGCAGGGCGAACTGACGGACTTTCCGAATTTTCCCATCGCGCGGGTGACGGTGAAATACATCACCATCAAATGCGCGCGCGGTCAT
>JASHWN010000580.1 GCA_030044035.1 Xanthobacteraceae bacterium | reverse complement strand
GAACGCCATCGGCGAGGAAATTGCGGACACTTGCAGCGCCAGCCAAGGCTTCCAGTTGCGCGTTGCGACATTGACGTAGACGAGTGGCGTCTTCACGTTTTGCGCCAATGCTTGGCGCTGCGCCTGGGGCAGATCGGGCATCAGGTAAGGGATCATCATGTGAAAGCAGGCGAGCACGGCATGTTTCGCGGTAACGCGGTGTGGCCGTCCCGCGCGCACATAACCAATGTTGACGGCGTCGCGCGTCTGACGAACATCGATGACGGTAGAGTTAAGGCGTATCCGGACATCGCTGCCATCGCGATCAAGCCGATCGTAGTCAAAGCCGGCAAGAACGACGTCATCCATCGTTCCGCCACTCGCCGCCCCTGCAACGAGCTTGCCGACCAGAAGCCGCGCCAGCGAGGCATTGCCGTCGGGGAAATGATAGATGTAGGGCTCTCTCCATTCAGGATGGTCGTCGGCGGGAAGGCCGAGTCCACTGAAACCGGGATAGCCGAAGCTGCGCACATTCAGTGCAGGTACTGCGTCACAACCGAGCCCAAAAAATCCGAGTGTGCGTCCCTGGAAGCAATTGGCCGCTTCCTCGCTGCAGCGGCAAATCCGCATGAGATAGTCGCGATAGCTCGTGTTCTGCAAAATTCGAAGCTTTTCCTCGACCGATTTGCCCGCAAGCGGATCCCGGTCGGCGTCGTAGAGCGCCAGCAATTGCTCCTTGCCGGTGTCGGAAATCGGCGCAGCCGAAAAGAAATCTTTCCGCGCGGCGGCCCCATCGGTGCCTTGCACCAACATGGCATCGCCTGGGACGAGCACATCGCGGCCGAACGCCTCACGATCGAAGAATACGCCTCGGGATAGGCCAAGCGAGCGATAGAAGCTGCGGTCGAATGCCGTGTCGAAGCGATCCACATCGACGCCAAGCTCGTGAAGCAGACCTTTCGCAGCGTCACGCCACAGCGTTTTCGGCGATTGGATCGACTGGCTGCCGCCGTAACCGATCAGCGTGCGCGCGCCGATCATGAATTCGTTGCGCTTGGCATGACCGCCGAAATCGTCATGGTTGTCGAGTACGAGGATGCGGGCCTTCGACCCGACCGCACGCCGATAAAACCAAGCGGCCGCAAGCCCGCTGATTCCGCCGCCAACAACGACCAAATCGTAGCTCTCTTCGACTGCGGCATGATCGACGCCAAAGCGCCGGCCTTCGCGGGCAAAGGCATGCGCGACTTCGAATGAGCCGGGATGCTGGCCGCGCATGCCTGTAAGAGCCGGTGGGTAGCGCGCCGTGTCGGCAGCAATTTGCGCCGCAGGCGTCAGACCCGACGCAATTGCCAGCGCCGTACCATTGAGGAAATCGCGTCGTGTAATCGAGGGCATCGCGCTTACTCTCTTGAGCGCATTACTCCAGCGCCTGAAATCCCGACGCCTTCACCACCGGCCCCCAGCGCGCAATCTCGTTCTTGATCCAGGCGGTGTATTCGGCCGTGGTCATGGACGCCGGTTCGGTGCCGAACTTGGCGAGGCTGTCGATCATTTGTTTGGACGCTGAGGCCTCGCGGATCGCCGCATTGAGCGCGGCGACGAAAGGCGCCGGCGTCTTCGCCGGCACGAACACGCCTGAGAGCGACTCGACCACGACGTTGAACCCCTCTTCTTTCATGGTCGGCACGTCGGGCAGAAACGGCGTGCGCTTCTTGCCGGTCACCGCCAGCGCGCGGATCGCACCGGCCTTGGCGAACGCCATCACCTCGCTGACCGGATTGACGCTGGCGGGCACGTGGCCGCCGATCAGATCCTCCATCGCCGGCGCGCCGCCGCGATAATGCACCGGAGTGAGCGTGACGTTGGCCTCGCGCGCCAGCATGACGCCGGTGAAATGCGGCGTCGCGCCCGCCGAGGTGTCGGCGATGTTCGCCTTGCCCGGGTTCGCCTTGCACCAGGCGATGAAGTCTTTGAGCGTTTTCACCTCGGCCGGCACGGCGGGACCGACGACCAGAACCAGTTCACCCTTCGCTGCTGGCCCGACCGCGATGAAGTCCTTGACCGGATCGTATTTCAGCGCCTTGAAGCTCGACGGGTAGAGCGTCATCGGAAAATCGGGCGTGAACAGCATGACGCTGCCGTCCGCAGGCGCGTTCTTCACATACTCGACCGCGAGCCGGGCGCTGGCGCCCGGCCGGTCCTCGACGACGATGCTCGAGGCGTAGCTGCCTTGGAGCGCCTGCGCCAGCATGCGCGCCACGATGTCGGTGCCGCCGCCGGCCGGGAAGCCAACGATGATGTGCACCACCTTGTCGAGCGTTTCAGCTTGGGCGCGGCCGGCGATAAGGCTGTCGGCTGCGATCGCGCTGATGGCTGCACCGAGCGCCTGACGACGGTTGAGCATCACCAGCTCCCCAAATTTCTTGCCTCGACAGTGTGCATCATTTGCTGCGTTTTCTCGCGCTTACCGACGCTCCAGAATCATCTGCATGCCGTAGCGCGGGCGCAAGGTGATCAGCCCCTGCGGCTCGACCGGGTGGCCGGGCTTGAGCCGCAGCCGATAGCGCCGCGCGATCGTGGCCAGGATGAGCACCGCCTCGGTCAGCGCGAAGGCGGCGCCGATGCAGATGCGCGGGCCGGCGCCGAACGGGATATAGCCAAAGCGCGGCCGCGCCGCGGCGCGCTCGGCCTCGAACCGCTCCGGCTCGAAGCGCTCGGGATTCTCCCACAGCGTCGGCTTACGGTGCAAAAGCCAGGGCATGATCAAAACCTCGGCGCCGGCGGGGATGCGCTGGCCGAGCACCTCGTCGGCCGCGATCGGCGCCCGCCCGATGGTGTGCGCCGGCGGATAGAGCCGCATCGATTCCTCGATCACCATCCGCGCGTAACGCAGATTGCCGATATCGTCGTAGCGCGGCGTGCGCCCGCCGAGCACGACGGCAAGCTCGCCGTGCAGCTTGCGCTCGACGGCCGGATGCTGCGCAAGCAGATACCAGGTCCAGGACAGTGCCTGCGAGGTCGTCTCGTGGCCCGCCATGAAGATGGTGACCACCTGATCGCGCACTTCCTGGGCGGTCATGGCGCCGCCGCCTTCGCTGTCGCGCGCAGCGAGCAGGCGCGCCAGCAGATCCTTGGGTTCGGCGTCGGGCTCGCGGCCGCGCTCGGTGAGGAGCCGATCGACCTTTTTGTCGAACTCGTCGAAGATTCCGTGTGTCGGTTGCGGCGCGATGATGCGCGTAAGCCACAGCGGCACGTGCAAGAGGTCGAGCAGGCTCGGCCGCACCGTGTTCTGATAAGTGTTGACGCCGCTTTCGACGGTATCGACGATCTCGTCGGAGTCGGAAGAAAACATCGCCCGCGAGATGATGTGCAACGTGGCGTGCATCATCGCCGCCGCCACGTCGGTTTCGCGCGGCTCTGGCAGCGCGTCCCATTGCGCCAGCAGTTCCTCGGTGACGGCCGTCATGATCGGCGCATAGCCGGCGACGCTGCGCGGATCGAACGACGGCGCCATGATGCGGCGATGGCGCCGCCAGGTTTCGCCTTCGCTGGTCAGAAGCCCGCGGCCGAGGCCCGGCTCCAGCAAGCGGCGGCCGACCTCGGATTTGGTGTAGTTCGCCGCATTGTCGAGCAGCACGTGGCGGATGGCGTTCGGCTCGTTGATGATGAACATGCGACGCCACAAGATGCGCTGCACGATGATGTCGGCTTTGAAATTTTCTTCATCGTGAGCGGCCAGTGCGTTCTCGCGCATGGCGCGCAGCGATTGCCGCAGGCTGGTCCGAGCCTGCGGCCGGGGCGGCGCCGCCAGGATCGGGGC
>JASHWN010000579.1 GCA_030044035.1 Xanthobacteraceae bacterium | reverse complement strand
TTCGGCGCGCTGCTCGACGTGCTCAATGCGCTGTTGATCGCCGGCTCCGGCGCGCTGGCGCTCGTTCTGTGGCGCTACGGCGCCGTCGAGGTCGGCGCCATCGCCATGGTGCTGCCGTTGAGCCTGCAGCTCACCAACATGTCGCGGCAGATCGCCATGCGCATCACCGAGATCTTCGAGGACCTCGGCGTGGTGCAGGAGGGCATGATCACCATCGCGCAGCCGCTGCAGCTGCCGGACTCAGCCGACGCGCGGCCGCTTAACGTGCGCGCCGGCCGCATCGAGTTCAAGAACGTCAGCTTCGGCTATGGCCGCGAAGTGGGCGTGCTGGCGAACTTCAACCTGACCATCCAGCCCGGCGAGAAGATCGGGCTGGTCGGCCGTTCCGGCGCCGGCAAGTCGACCGTGGTCAATCTGCTGCTGCGTTTCTTTCAGCTCGAAGGCGGCGCGATTCTCATCGACGGTCAGGACGTTTCCACCCTGACCCAGGAAACGCTGCGGGCGCAGATTTCGGTGGTGACGCAGGACACCTCGCTGTTGCACCGCTCGATCCGCGCCAATATCCGCTACGGCCGCCCGGAAGCGAGCGATGAGGAGATCGTCCGCGCCGCCAAGCTCGCCCACGCCCACGAATTCATCCTCGATCTGGAGGATTGGGAGGGCCGCCGCGGCTACGATGCCCATGTCGGCGAACGCGGCGTCAAGCTGTCCGGCGGCCAGCGCCAGCGCATCGCCATCGCGCGGGTCATTCTCAAGGACGCGCCGATCCTGGTGTTCGACGAAGCCACCTCGGCGCTGGACAGCGAAGTGGAGGCCGCCATCCAATCGAGCCTCGGCACCTTGATGGGCGGCAAGACCGTGATCGCCATCGCGCACCGGCTGTCCACCATCGCGCAGATGGATCGCCTGCTCGTGCTCGAGCACGGCCGCATCGTCGAGCAGGGCAGCCACCGCGAGCTGATCGCGCACGGCGGCCACTACGCGGCGCTGTGGCGGCGCCAGGCCGGCGGCTTCCTCGACGCCGCCGACATGCAGGCGGCGGAGTAATATCAACGGCTCTTATTGCTGACTCATATCCGTCACCCTGAGGTGCGAGCGAAGCGAGCCTCGAAGGGCGACGGCCCGTGAGTGAGTCCTCGGCCGTATCCTTCGAGGGCCGCTTCGCGGCCACCTCAGGATGACGGTCAACATTAATTGCGCTTGGTATAAGTCAGCGCCGTCATTGCGAGGAGCGAAGCGACGAAGCAATCCAGAACGGCGCTGCCGTACTGGATTGCTTCGCTTCGCTCACAATGACGGTTAGTCTACAGCTTGAACAGCCGTTCGGCGTTGCCGTGGGCGATGCGCTCGCGGTCGGCGGCGCTGACCGGAAGCTGCTCGAGAAAGGCGCGGCCGCGCGCCATCACGCCGTACGGATAATCGACCGAAAACATGATGCGCTCGACGCCGACTTCGAGCAGCAGATCGAGGAACGTCGCCGGGAAGAAGAAGCCGCCGAAGGTGTAGTGCAGGTTCTGCCGCAGATAATCGCCGAGCGAACGCTTCAGCTTGGTCAGCGCCGGCGCCAGATTGATGTCGAGCCGCGGCAGCATGAACGGCAGACCCTCGCCGAGGTGCCCGACCACGACCTGCAATTTCGGAAAGCGGTCGAACGCGCCGCCGACGATGAGGCGGATGACATGAACCGCGGTCTCGATATGCCAGCCCCAGCCCGGGCCGGACAGCATCCAGCTCACCTCCGGCGCGAAGCCGCCGTAGGATGCCTCGATGACGGCCTGCGGCGGCCGCGTCGGATGCAGATAGATCGGCGCTTCGAGCGCTTCGGCGCATTCGAGGATCGGCCAGTAGAACTTGTCGTCGAGATAGCGGCCGCGGTTGTGGCCGTTGATGATCGCGCCCTTGAAGCCGGCGCCAACGCGAGCCTGCAGCTCCGCGGCGGCCTTGTCGGGCGCTGCGGTCGGCAGCGCCGCGAGGCCGGCAAAGCGCGTCGGATGCTTTTTCGCCACGTCGGCCAAGAAGTCGTTGGCGCCCCGCGCCACCGCGACCGCCTCGGCCGCCGCCAATTGCTCGGTGCCGGGATATTGCAGCGACAACAGCTGCATATCGATGCCGGCGGCATCCATCTCGGCCAACCGCCTGGCGCCGACGTCGGACAGCTGCTCGAACAGCTTGGCGCCGCGCGGCCCCGATCTGGACTGCTCCTTGAACTCGCGCCCCGGCCCATCGAAAAATTCCGGATGCGCGAAATGCTCTTCGACCGTGACGGTTCGCATGGCTCTTCGTTTCTCGCTAGCCGCCGTAGAACACGTTGTCGCCGAGATCCTTCATCTCCAGGATCGCGGCATCGGGCCGGCCGGACAGCGGCGCCTTGAGGTGCGCCTCGACCACTTCGCCGACCACGATGTGGTGGTCGCCCTGCTCGACGATGGTGACGACGCGGCATTCCACCGCGCCGGGCGCTTCGGTCAGGAGCGGCGCGCCGGTTGTGCCCTTGCGGTAGGTCTGGCCGCTCAGCTTGCCGTCGCTCACGCTGGTCGGCTTGAAGAACGCGAAGGCGACGCCCTTGTGCTCCTTGCCGAGCATATTGAGCGCAAAGGCCTGCGCCGCCTTCACCACCTTATAGGCGCCGGAATCGGTCTTCACCGCGGCCACCACGAGCGGCGGCGCGAACGCGGTCTGCGTCACCCAGTTCACGGTCGCGGCCGCGATATTGCCGTTGCCGTCATCGGCGGTGAGCACGTAGATGCCGTACGGGATCATACGCAGCACGGCTTTCTTGGCGTCCGCGTTCATCGTCTCCGCTCCCTGTTATCCATCGAACATAGTCCTTAAGTGCTCAACCCTAACGCGGCCGGCGCACAAGGCAATGCCGCGGCCCGGCCGGCCCGGCGATGCAAGCACGTTTGCAAGCACGTTTGGATGTGAATGGCGGCCGAAAGGGGGATGACAGAATGCCAATCTGCGGCTAATCGCAGAATATGTCGTATCCGTTCTTCCGTATCTGCCGTTCGGAGACCGGCCTCGGCCTGTTTGCCGTCAAGCGGATCAAGCGCGGCGCCTACATCGCCACCTATCGCGGCCCGCGCCTGCCCAACGACGAAGCCGACCGCCGCGAGGCGCGCGGCGCGCGCTACATGTTCGAGGTCAACAGCAAGTTCACCATCGACGGCTCGCCGCGCTCGAACGTGGCGCGTTACATCAATCATTCCTGCTGGCCGAACGCCACCCCGATCATAGGGGGCGGCAAGATCGTGATCAAAGCGCTGCGCACCATCTCGCCGGGCGAAGAAATCACCTACGATTACGGCGAAGAATATCTCGGCTATTTCATGCAGAATGGCGGCTGCCAGTGCGCCGGTTGCCGGATCAGGAAGGCAGCGCGGCGCGACCAGCGCAGATCGGCGCGGAAACGCGGGCGCTGATGGTGCTTCCCGGGCGCAGCGCAGCGCGAAGTGGTGCGCTGCAGACCCGGGATCGTTACAAACTCCGAACCTGTTACGATCCCGGATCAGCGGTGCACCGCTTCGCTTGCGCTACGCGCTGCACCGCATCCGGGAAACAGTCTCTAGTGATGCATCTCGTCGGGCGGCATGATGCCCCACAGATTGGACGCCGACGGATCCTTGGCCCAGACTTTCGGGCGTTGCGGGTTGTCGCGGTGCCACGGCCGCGGCTCGAAATAGCCGAGCTCCTCGTTCATGCGGTCGAGCTCGGCAAAGGTTTCGGTGATCAGCCCGTTCGGCGCGCGGTGATAGGCAAACAGATTGTGGCCGATGCCGTGGCGGCCCGGTCCCCATAACAGCTTGTAGCCGTGCCGGCTGAGGAAGTCGCACGCCGTCTG
>JASHWN010000578.1 GCA_030044035.1 Xanthobacteraceae bacterium | reverse complement strand
AAAAACGGATCGAGCGCGCCGCGCAGGCGGGGCAGGGCGTGAATGGCTACCCCCGCGGCGAAGCCGAGCACGATCGACAGGGCCGTGACGAGGCCGATCAGGCCCAGCGTGCGGGCGATATCGGTGTCGAGGCTACCCGAGACGAGCAGCGTCCATAGCGCGCTCGCCATCTCCGACGGTGCAATGATGACGCGGTGATCGATGAGCCCGGTCCGGCAGGCAAGCTCCAGCACGCCGACCAGCGCGACGATGACCGCAAGGCGGATCAGGCCGACGCGCGTCATTCCGCGGCCGTCGCCGACACGCCGGAGTGGCCGAGCGCCTTGAGCGATTCGCCGCGCAGGCGCTCCCACAGCCGGCCGGTGATCTCGCCAAACGCCGCTTCGCCGACGATGGTGGAATCGCGCTCACGCGGCCAGCCGGTCGCGATGATCTCGATGAAGCGGCCGGGCCGCGCCGACATCGCGCCGACGCGGTCGGCGAGCATGGCGGCCTCGTCCAGCGCGTGGGTGATGAGCAGCACGGTCGAACCGGTGCGCCGCCACAGCCGCAACACCTCGTCGCCCATGAGGAGCCGCGTCTGCGCATCGAGGGCGCCGAACGGCTCGTCGAGCAGAATGAGCCGCGGCTGCAGCACCAAGGTGCGGGCGATGCAGACGCGCTGACGCATGCCGCCGGAGAGTTGCGACGGGTAGGCGCGAGCAAAATCCTTCAAGCCCATGAACGCGATGGCGTCCTCGACGCGTCGGCGCACTTCAGGCGCGGCAACGCCGCTCCGGCGCAGTCCGAAAGCGACGTTGTCCCATACCGTGAGCCAGGGAAAGCTCGCGTCTTCCTGGAACACGACGCCGATGCCTTCGGGGACTTGGCCGCTGACCGGCTTGCCTTCAAAGCTCACGCTGCCCGCCGTCGGCTTTTGCAAGCCCGCCAGCACTTCCAGAAACGTCGATTTGCCGCAGCCGGAAGGACCGACCACGGCAAAAAACTCGCCGCGGACGAGGTCGAGATCGACGGCGCCGAGCGCTTGCACCGGCATCTTCGCGCCGGCGCCGGGAACCGCCGGATAGATGCGCGTAACCCCTTTCAGCTCGGCGTGAATGTCGCGCGGCACCGGTGCAGCATTCATTTCTGCAGATCGGCCGGCAGGAACGATGGATCGATCATGGTCTTCAGATCGACGTCCTTGTCGAGCATGCCGACCACTTTCATCACGTGCGCGGTGGTTTGCAGAAGCGGCATCTCGATGCGGCCCTCGCTGTAAAAATTTGCCACGACGAGATCGTGCATCATGGTACCGACGTCCTTGGGCGGCAGCGGCGCGTAGATGTTTTCCAATATCTTGCTGGCGTCTGCGGTGTGCTGATCGATGAACTGCACTGCTTGGCGCCGTGCAGCGAGAAGCGCGCGCAGCTTCTGCGGATTCTTCATCAGCGCGCTGGTGGCGATGCCGGCGGCCGGCGGCAGTTCCGGCAGTTCCTTCGGCCCCATGATGACGCGGTACTTGCTGTCGCCGCCGCGCATCATGAACAGGATGCCGGGAATGCTGGTGGCGTCGACGACGTGGTTCTCCAGCGCGGTCAGCGCGCCGGACAGGTTGCCGAGCGCGACGCGCTGAACATCGGCCGGATTGATGCCGACCTTTTCGGCGGCGGCGACGAACGTCATCTCGCCGAGCGATTTCGGATTGCTGATGGCGACTTTCTTGCCCTTCAGGTCCCTAACCGACTTGATCGGCGAATCCGGCATCACGATGATGACGTTGTCGGCGAGCGAGCGGGTGCCGATGTCGACGATCTTGATGTCCTGGCCCTGGGCAATGGCGGCGATCGCCGCGGCGGGCGAGGTCTCGCCGAAGCCGAGGCCCGACGCGATCACGGCGCGGACCGAGGTGCCGCCGCCTTCGCCGGAGATCACGCCGGTGATGTCGACGCCGGCCTGCTTGAAAAATCCCTTCTCTATGGCGACGCCGTACGGCGCTCCGGAGGGATCGTTCTTGTACTGGGTGACGAGGACATCCTCGGCCATGGCCGGCGCGGACGCGGCCGCGCACCAGGCGGCAGCGCAAACGGCGAGCGCCGCGACCGAGCTTTTTTTGCTTTTTTTGTACTGCAACATGATGATCTCCCTGGTTCTGTCCCCAATCTTGCCGTTCGCCTTCATGCACGCCGGCCGGCCAAATCGCGCGTATTATTGCGCCGTCACGGCCGAAAGGGAATGCGACCAGATTTTCCCCCTTTGCCGGTCATTTACTGCGGCGGTGTAGACTGCGTCCATGCGCGCTTTGCCGCGAAAAATCCGGCTTTGCGCGCCAGGATCATAAAGCCATGACCGTGCAGTCGGAGACCATTGCGCCGTCGAACCCGCCCGATGGGGTGCCGCCCTGGCTCGCCTCGTATCCGCCGGGCGTACCGGCGCGCATCGATGCCGACGCCTATCCGACGCTGCATGCTCTGCTGCTCGATGCCTGCCGCCTTCATGCCGAGCGGCCGGCGTTCGAATGCCTGCGCGTGCGCATGAGCTATGCCGAATGGGAGCGCGACAGCCGCGACTTTGCGGCGTTCCTCACCGAGGAGCTGCACTGCCAGCCGGGCGACCGCGTCGCCATCATGCTGCCGAACCTGCTCGCCTATCCGGTGACGTTTTTAGGTGTGCTGCGCGCCGGCCTGATCGTCGTCAACGTCAATCCGTTGTACACGCCGCGCGAGCTCAAGGAGCAACTCGCCGACAGCGGCGCGAGCGTCATCGTCATCCTGGAAAATTTCGCACACAAGCTGGAGACGGTTATCGCCGAGACTCCGATCCGGTACGTGGTGGTGGCCCGGCTCGGCGATTTCGTGCCGCGCATCAAGCGCTGGGCGTTCAATTTCGCGAATTCATATCTGCGGCATGCCGTGCCGGCTTGGCATTTCAAGAATTGCACCATGCTGCAGGATGCTTGCAGCCGAGAGCCAAGCGCGCATTATGCGGACGCAACGCCAGCGGCGAGTTCCGTGGCCCTGCTGCAATACACCGGCGGCACGACCGGCGTCGCCAAGGGCGCGATGCTGTCGCACCGCAACCTCGTCGCCAACACGCTGCAATGCTGCGCGTGGATTGCTGCGGGCCTGGCGCTCGACGAGGAGCGCGCGCTGACGCCGCTGCCGCTCTATCACATCTTTTCGCTGACCGCGAACCTGCTTGCGTTCGCGCGGTTCGGCGGCTTGAACGTGCTCATTCCCGATCCGCGCGACTTGCATCGGCTGATCCGCACCATGCGCGACGGCGACGTCACCGCGATGACCGGCGTCAACACGCTGTTCAATGCGTTGATCAACCGCGCCGAGTTCGCGGCGCTCGATTTCAGAAGCCTGCGCGTCACCATCGGCGGCGGCGCCGCGGTGCAGACCGAAGTGGCGCGGCGCTGGCGTGAGATCACCGGCTCGGCACTGGTCGAGGGCTACGGGCTCACCGAGGCGTCGCCGGTCGTGTGCATCAATCCGATCCCGGAACCCAAGCTCGGCACCGTCGGCCTGCCGGTACCTTCGACCGAAGTGACTGTGCGCGACGAGGCCGGCGCGATCCTGCCGATCGGCGAAGAAGGCGAGGTCTGGGCGCGCGGCCCGCAAATCATGCTCGGCTATTGGCAGCGGCCGGGAGAGAGCGAAAAGGTCCTCACCGCCGACGGCTGGCTGCGCACCGGCGATATCGGCGTGCTCGACGCCGAAGGTTATTTGAAGCTGCTTGACCGCAAGAAGGACATGATCATTGTCTCCGGCTTCAAGGTATTTCCCAACGAAGTCGAAGACATCGCCATGCTGCATCCGGGCGTGCTCGAAGCCGCCGTTATCGGTGTGCCCGATGAGCGCACCGGCGAGG
>JASHWN010000577.1 GCA_030044035.1 Xanthobacteraceae bacterium | reverse complement strand
GCCTGCTGCCGATGCGCGAGTGCATCGACGCCATGCGGACAGCGTTTCGCGATTTTGCCGATGGTAGCGCGGTGAACCGGCCACGCATGCGGTACCTCGCCAAGCATCCCGATCCGGATCGCCGCTACCTCGCCAACGTCCATGTCGGCGCGGTGCCGTCGGCCGGCATCGCTTGCGTGCGCGCCGGGTCGCAGATCATGCGGCCGCCGAGCGCCACGCGGGAGCGGCGCACCTACGAAAACCCGCAGGCCTTCAACTGGGGCTTCGTCATTCTGTTCAGCATCGAGACCGCCGAGCCGCTGGCGCTGCTGCACGAGTTTCATCTCTCCGGCATGAGGGTCGGCGCCACGACGGCGGTAGCGGTCGATGAAATCGCGCGGCCGGATGCGGAAAACCTCGGGCTGTTCGGCACCGGCAAGCAGGCGCGTTCGGCGCTGGAGGCGATCACGCTGATGCGGCCAATACGCCGCGTCAGCGTTTACAGCCCGAACGTCGAGCACCGCGCCATGTTCGCTCGGGACATGTCGCGGGATCGGCTTACGGTCACTGCGGTCGGCGAGCCGCGCATGGCAGTGACGGGCGCCGACGTGATCTGTTGCGCCACCACCGCGATGAAGCCGGTGTTCGACGGCAGTTGGCTCGAAGACGGTCAGCTCGTGGTTTCGATCGCCAATTCGGACGTCACCAATAAACGTTCCGAGGTCGACCGCAAGACCTATGAGCGCGCCGCCAGCATCGTCATCAACGACTGGGAGAGCGTCATCGACAACGATCAAACCGAGTTGCTCGATCCGATCGAAGCCGGGATCATCAGCCGCGACAGCGTGCATGAGCTGGGGCAACTGCTCAATGGCAAGGTCAGCATCAAACAGCCGCCGCGAGGCGATACACGAAAAGGGATCATCTACTACAAGAACAATTCGGGCCTGGCGATCCAGTTTGCCGCGGCTGGCGGCATTCTGTACCGCAAAGCCATGGCGGAAGGTTCGAACAAGGTCATTCCGACCGAATGGCTGGGCAGCGATTTGTCGGCCTATTATAAAGCCGGCTTTCGGCCGTCACCGTAAGGCTTGGTCATGAACTTTCGCATCCGCTGCGTCGCTTTGGCTGTTGCTGTCTTCGTCGCACTCTCCAGCTCCGCTTATGCCGACAACGTCGCGGATTTTTATCGCGGCAAGCACATCACGCTCGTCATCGGCTACGGTCCGGGCGGCGGCTACGACCTTTATGCGCGCATGCTGGGCCGCTTCATCGGCGCGCATATTCCGGGCCATCCGATCATCGTGCCGCAGAACATGCCGGGCGCCGGCAGCCGCAGCGCCGCGAATTGGCTGTTTAGAGTGGCGCCGCAGGACGGCAGTGTTATCGCTTGCCTCAGTCAGGCGACCCCGACCGACCAGGCGCTCAGCGAGCCCGGCGTCCAATTCGACGCCCGCAAGTTCAACTGGATCGGCAATCTCAACGTCGTCAACAATATCCTTTACGTGTCGGCGGCGAGCGGCGTGGCGAGGTTCGCGCAAGCCAAGCTCAAGCCGCTCGCGATCGGCGCCACCGGCGCGACCTCACCTTCCGTGCTCTACCCGCAGGTTTCCAACAATCTCCTTGGCAGCAAATTCAAGATCATCGCCGGCTATCCGGGCGGCGGCGACATCAATATCGCCGTCGAGCGCCACGAGATCGACGGCCGCGGCAGTGATTCCTGGGATTCCATGAAAGCCACGCATCCGGATTGGCTGCGCGATCACGCGATCAATGTTTTGTTCCAGGTCGGCCCGCGGCGTGAAAGCGATCTGCCGGACGTGCCGTTGTGGACCGAGCTTGCCGGCAACGACGCGGAGCGCCGCGTGCTGACGCTGCTCTCGGGCGACGTGTCGGTGGGCAGGCCGATCCTCACCGCGCCGAACGTGCCGGTCGACCGCGTCACGGCGCTGCGCCAGGCTTTTGCCGAAACGATGCGCGATCCGCAATTCATCGCCGCCGCCAAGCAGGCGAACCTGAACATGAATCCGATGTCGGGCGAGGAACTGCAGCAGGTCGTCGATGCCATCGTCTCCGCGCCGGCAGACGTGGTGGCTCAGGTCAAAGCCGCGATCGCGATCAAGGACGTGCAGCGGAAACAATAGCCGACGCGGCCTGACTATTCGTAGCGCAATCGCCAGCGCCTGCGATTCCTCATTGGCTTTATGAGTTCTGAGCTAATAGTGCCACTCAAGCCCGAAGTGCATGCCCTGCGCTTCGATCCCATTGGTCAGCTTGCCGGACGTCGATGCGCTGGTATTGCCGTTGGGCTGCTGATAGGGGCTTAAGGCGCCTTCCAGTGTCGCCCGATTGGTCGGCACGCCCATGCCGCCGGTAAATTTCAATCCGGAAGGCGAGCCGCCACCCTGCGACTCTAGAGACTTTGGCTCGATCCCGTGATTGCTATATGTTCGGCCGAAACTCGCGCTAGGCGACAGATTGCTCGGCAGCGGCAAGGTTCCCGGCGATGCGGTGGAGCCAGCGCTCGCACGCTCCGGGGACGCGCCAATGCCCTGGCACGATCGCGCCCCTTTACGCTTGAAACAATGTTTCAAGGGATTATGAGTGCGTCGCAGGTCGACGCGCTGGAGTGATGCCGCGCCTTCGCGGGGGGCGGACTGCATTAGCGGAGTAGAGGAGCCGCGTGAGCCGAATCCCAATGCGACCAGCGCCAACGGAACGGTCAAAGCAGTCAAACGCCAACGCATGGCGAATCGTAGGTTTAATCTGTGGTGAAAGATTGAAGTTCCCCGTCTTTCATCATATACGAATGTATACCACCGGTCAAATAAGTTCTTGATGTGCTGGGGGAAAATAGCGTTAATCGCCGAACTCGGGGCCCCGAGCGGCGCAAGCGGTGAGTGGCAACCCGAGCCAAGGTTGAAGATGTCGTCCCCACTCAACCGACCGCAGGAGCGGCCGGAGGAGCCCGATAGCGGTGCGGCGGCTCATGAGCCGATTGACACCGCGTTGCAATCCGGCGCCGGCGCCGCCGGATCCGCCTCGGTTCGGCCGCTGCCGCAACGGCCGGATTCCGGGCTCGTTTCGCTCGCCTCGATTGCCGGCCACTACCGCATCGCCGCCGATCCATTCCAACTCGCCCACGATCTCGGCCTGGGCGCGCGTCCCGCCTCCGGCGACGACATCGTGCGGGCCGCCACGCGACTAGGACTCAAAGCGCGCGCTCTGCAAACCGAGCAGTCCAAGCGGCTTAATTCGGCGCCGACGCCCGCCATCCTGCGCATGAAGGATGGCGGCTATCGCATCCTCGTTCAGCGCCTGGTCGATGGCAGGCTGCGCATCGCCGACCCCCTTACCCGTACCGTCAAGGACGATACTGCCGACGACGCGGCCGCGGACTGGGCTGGCGAGATCATTCTGGTGACACGCCGCTTCGGCGGCGCCGGCATCGATCCGGCGACGTTCGGCTTCCGCTGGTTCTTGCCTTCCATCTGGCGCTACCGCAGCCCCCTCGCCCACGTCCTTCTTGCATCGCTGTTCGTGCAGCTGTTCGCGCTGATCACGCCGCTGTTCTTTCAGATCATCATCGACAAGGTTTTGGTGCACAAGGGCCTGTCGACGCTGATCGTCATCGTCGCCGGCCTGGTCGCGATCGGCCTGTTCGACGTCACGCTGCAATATCTGCGCTCCTATGCGCTCAGCCATACGACAAGTCGCATCGACGTCGAGCTTGGCAGCCGGGTGTTCGACCATCTGCTGCGGCTGCCGCTTTCCTATTTCGAGACGCGACCGACCGGCCAAACCGTGGCGCGGGTTCGCGAGGTCGAGACCATCCGCAATTTTCTTACCGGCCAGGGCCTGTCGTCGATCATCGACCTGTTGTTTGCGATCGTGTTCGTCGCCGTCATGTTTCTCTATTCGACGACGCTGGCGCTGATCGTGCTCTGCTCGATTCCG
>JASHWN010000576.1 GCA_030044035.1 Xanthobacteraceae bacterium | reverse complement strand
TGAATAAGGACGAGCCGCTGTTGCGGTTTTTGCGCAAGATTCCGTCGTCGCGCTTCGAGCCGGCCGCCGGCGCCGCGACCTTGTGCGCCTTGGCGGTCGAGACCGACCCGGCGACCGGGCTCGGCGCGCGGGTCGGCGCGGTCCGGCTCGGCGGCTGTTTGGAACCGGCGCTGCCGGCGTTCTGGGTCTAGCGTCCTTCACCGTTTTCCCGGGCGCAGCGCAGCACGACGTGGTGCGCTGCAGACCCGGGATCGTTACAAACGCCTAGTCTGCGAAGGTCCCGGATCAGCGGTGCACCGCTTCGCGCTGCACCGCATCCGGGACACGAATGCAGATCGGGGTCACCTTTAATTTCGCCTCGCCGCACCTTATAAATTGTTCATCACGTCATCATTGCAAATTGTAGGCGCGGAGCGCGCAACCATGGCCGGACATTCGCAGTTCAAGAACATCATGCACCGCAAGGGGCGGCAGGATGCGGCGAAATCGAAATTGTTCGGCAAGCTCGCCCGCGAAATCACCGTGTCGGCCAAGCTCGGCCTGCCCGATCCGGCGATGAATCCGCGGCTGCGCGCCGCCGTCATCGCCGCGCGTGCGGAAAACATGTCGAAGGACAGTATCGAGCGCGCCATCAAGAAAGCGGCGGGCGGCGACGCCGAAAGCTACGAGGAGATCCGCTACGAGGGCTACGGGCCGGGCGGCGTCGCGGTGATCGTCGAGGTGCTCACCGACAACCGCACCCGCGCCGCCGGCGAAGTGCGCGCCGCCTTCACCAAGAGCGGCGGCAATCTGGCCGAGACCGGCGCGGTCGCCTTCATGTTCGATCATCTCGGCGTCATCGAATACGACGCCGGCGCCGCGAGCGCCGACGCCATGTTCGAGGCGGCGCTGGAAGCCGGCGCCGACGACGTCGTCTCCTCGGCCGGTACGCATGAGATTTATGCCAAGCCGGACCATTTCCGCGCCGTCGCCAAGGCGCTGGAACAAAAATTCGGCGAGCCGCGCAAGGCGGCTTTGGTGTGGCGGCCGCAAAATACCGTGGCGGTCGACGACGTGCAGGGCGAAAAGCTTTTGAAGCTCATCGAAAATTTGAACGAGCACGACGACGTGCAGAACGTCTACGCCAATTTCGAGGTCTCCGACGCGCTGATGGAGAAGATGAGCGCGTAGCAACTCGTTATCCTCATCCTGAGGTGCGAGCGAGCATGGCGTTGAACGAGGTGCTCAAGGCGGCGTTTGCCCGCCCTCGTCCTGATCCGGTCTATCAGGCCGCGCGGGTCTTCACGTCAAGTTTTCCGAGCGAGCACGCCGAACTGTCGGCCATCGCCTATCTGACAATCGCCGCGCTTTTGGCGCACAGCCAGGCCTCGTTCAAGACCGGTCTCTACTTCATCGTGCCGGCGGTGCTGCTGACGGTGCTTATCGGCGTCAGCCGCGTCTATCTCGGCGTCCACTATCCGACCGATGTGCTCGGCGGCTGGTGTGTGGGCGCGGCCTGGGCGTTGGGGTGCTGGCTGGTGATGACGTGGATCGAGCGGCGATATCATGTCAATCCGCCACGCGCAGCGTGACGACGCGATGACGCTCGAGCTTCACCTTTAGACCGCGGTTCTGCCGCCATCCACTGCGAGCTTCGCGCCGTAGATGAAGCTGGCGCGGTCCGTCGCCAGAAAGACGATGGCTTCGGCGATCTCGTCGGGTGTGGCCGGGCGCCCGGCCGGCGCCTGCGCGGCCAATCGCTCGAGACCTTCGCCCATTGCGTCGGTGCCTTCGGTGCGCGTCGGCCCTGGGCTCACCGCATTGACCCGGACGCCGCGCGGGCCATATTCGGCCGCCCACACTTTCGTCAGCAGATTGATGGCGGCTTTGCTCGAGCCATAGAGGCTCATGCCGGCCGCGCCGTAATCCGCCACCATGGTCGAGAGATTGACGATCGCCCCTTTGGCTTGCTTCGCCATCAACGGCGCAAGCTCGGCAACCAGGAAATACGGGACCTTGACGTTGAGCGAATAGACTTTGTCGAACGCCTCCTCGGTCGTCTCATGGGTCGGCCCGAACGGATAGATGCCGGCGTCGTTGATGAGAATATCGACGTGGCCGTCGCCAAGCTCGACCGCTGTTTTCGCAACCTGACGGGCGCTCGCAGCATCGCCAAGGTCGGAGGCGATGAAATCGGCTCGCCCGCCCGCCGCTCGTATCTCGGCAATGGTCTTCTTGCCGCGGTCCACATTGCGGCCGACGACCAAAACATGGATGCCGAGCTGGGCCAGCTTGTCGGCCACGGCCCGGCCAATTCCGCTGGTGCCTCCGGTAACGAGTGCGGTGGTCGTCATTTGCTCAATCCTGCTGCATTTTCGCTGTTGTTGCGGGGAGACCGACACCGCGGAAGATCGGCGCCAATCCGATGTATTGGCGCAGCTAAGTGCGCCATCCCGGCTGCGCAAGCCTGCCGGTTAGTCGCAATATTTCAGAACGAATAAACCGCCGCTGTGGTTCATCGACTGCACCTAATCGGGATGCGGCAGCGCGGTCACTTATAGGCATCGAGGAAATTCGGCACCGCGATCCAGTCGAGCATGGCACTCGGGTTTTGCAAGAGCGCGTGCATGCGGCGGTCGTCTGCGGTTTTCAGATCGACGCCCATATGGGTGCCGAGTTTGCGGCTGTGCATGACGGTGATGTCGCTGTGATCGCGCAGCGCCGTGGCGAGGCACTACGTGCCGAGCGCCGGATAATCCGTATAGCCCGCCGCGCTGCCGCCATAAAACGTCTTGCGTTCCGCGGCGTTGAACGGGCCGCCGCGGCGCAGCCGCTCCGGCAGGTCGGGGTTAGCGATGAACAACGTGGCGAACGAGACGAGATCGGCAGCGCCGCTCTGCAGCACCGCATTGGCGCGGACGAGATCGTAACCTTTGTTGACGACCAGCGTGCCGCGCCACAGCGGGCGAAAGAACGCGGCATCGAGCGGCGTCTCCGTTTGCCCTCCCCCGCTTGCGGGGGAGGGCAGAGAGGGGGTCTGTTCGGTCGGCCCCGGCTCGACCAGATGCAGATAACCCAAGCCGAGCCGGTCGAGCGCGCGCACCACGACGGCAAACGTTTGCTCCGGGTCGCTGTCAGAAATGTCGTTGAACGCGACATTGGTCGGCGACAGATGCACGCCGACGCGCTTGCCGCCCCAAACGCCGGCCACCGCTTCCATGACTTCGACGAGCAGGCGCGCGCGGTTGTCCGCGCTGCCGCCGTAGCGGTCGGTGCGGCGGTTGGTCTTATCGCGCAGAAACTGGTCGAGCAGATAACCGTGCGCGGCATGCACTTCGACGCCGTCGAAGCCGGCCGCCTTGGCGTTGGCCGCGCCGTGGCGGAATTGCGCGACAATGATGGGAAGCTCGTCAGTCTCCAGCGCGCGCGGCGTCACATACGGCTTCATGCCGCCGAGCGTCCAGGCCTGGCCGGCCGGCGCGATCGCCGCCGGCGCCACCGGCAGCGCGCCGTCGGGCTGCAGCGACGGATGCGAGATGCGCCCGACATGCCAGAGCTGGAGGAAAATTCGTCCACCGGCTTGATGCACCGCGTCGGTGACGAGCCTCCAGCCGGCGATCTGCGCCGCGCTATGGATGCCGGGCGTGCTGGGATAGCCGAGTCCCTGCGGCGACACCTGGCTCGCTTCGGACACGATCAATCCGGCGTCAGCGCGCTGCGCGTAATAAGTCGCGTTGAGCGCGGTCGGCACATTGCCGGGCCCGGCGCGATTGCGCGTCATCGGCGCCATCACGATGCGGTTCGGCAAATCGAGCGCGCCGAGGCGGAAGGGGGAAAAGAGATCGATGGCGGGCATAAGGATGGTGTTTTTCCGGATGCGGTGCAGCATAAGCGCGTTTACGCGCGTCTTTGACGCGCTGTGGCGGTGCACCGCTGATCCGGGATCGTCCCAAACGCGGCGCTTGTAAAGGTCCCGCATCTGCAGCGCACCACTTCGTGCTGCGCTGCGCGCGGGAAACAGAGACCTCAATCGAAATGCAGGCGGCTCTTCTTCACCACGTCGGGCCAACGTGCGGCTTCGTGGCGGATGAAGGCGGCGAATTCTGCCGGCGTCGAACTGACCGGGTAGATGCCGACCGCTTCGGCTTTGGCTTTCAGCGCCGGCTCGTTGAGCACTTTAGCCAGCTCGGCGGCGAGTTTTTGCACGATCGGCGCCGGCGTGCCGCGCGGCGCGACCAGGCCGTTCCACACCGAAAGGTCGCCGAGGTCGATGCCGGTCGCTGCCTTGAGCGAGGGCAGCGCCGGCAACGGCACGAACGGCCGGCTGTCGAGCTTGGCGAGCGCGCGCAAATTGCCGGCTTGGATGAGCGGCAGCTCCGCGGCGGTGCCGTCGAACACGAAATCGGCGGCGCCGGTGAGCACGCCGTGGGCGACTTCGGCCGAGCCGTTGAACGAAATCAGCACGGTGTCGAGACCGAATTTCTCGTTGAACAGAATGCAGGTCAGTTTGGTCGTGATGGTGCCGGCGCCGCAATTGAGCGTGCCGGGCGCCGCCTTCGCTTTGGCGACGAGATCGTTCGCGGTCTTGTATGGGCTTGCCGCATTGACCACGAGCCAGCCCATGTTCTTGGCGGCGAGCGACACCGGCGCGAAATCCCTGATCGGATCGTACGGCAGATGGCTGTAGAGATACTGGTTCATCACCAAGGTCGAATCGATCGCCATCAACAGCATGTAGCCGTCGGGCGACGCCTTGGCGACGAGCTGGGCGCCGATCACGGTGTTGGCGCCCGGGCGGTTGTCGACCACGATCGGCTGGCCGAAATCGGCGCTCATGCGGTCGCCGAGGAGCCGCGTCAGCACGTCCGAAGGTCCGCCGGCCGGAAACGGCACGACGATGTGGATCGGCCGCGTCGGATAGGCGTCTTGCGCGAGCGCCGGTATGATGCCGAGCGCCGACAGGACCGCAATAGCCGCAAGCCGAATTATCCGCATGAGATGCTCCGCCGCTTGGCTGCTGAATAGTAGATCAGCGCCATGCGCAAGGCGACTAGCATCGCACGCGCCGTGCTGCGCTATAATCACCGCGCTGAGTATCGGCAGCAGCGAGCGGACATGATGCGCATCGGACTGATCATTCCGTCGTCGAACCGGATGGTGGAGCAGGAGATGGTGCGGCACGTGCCGCCCGGCGTGACGGCGCACGTGGCGCGGCTGCGCATGACCGGTGCGCATCGCGTCGGCATTGATGAATTGCTGCCGCGCGTTGCCGAGGCTGCGGCGACGCTGGTCGATGCGCGCTGCGACGTCGTCGCGTTTCACTGCACCGCCAATTCCATGGCCGAAGGACCGGGAGGCGACGATAAGCTCATGGCCGCGCTGCACCAGGCCGGCGCGCCGCGCGCGACCACGACAGCAGGCGCGATTCGTGCCGCGCTCGATGCGCTCGCCGCGCGCCGCATCGTTCTCATCACGCCGTACACGCAAGAGACCACCGACCACGAGGCCGAATTTCTGCACAGCGCCGGCTACGAGGTCTTGGCCGCGCGCGGTTTTGCGCTCAAGGGCAGCGACGAATATTGCACGACGCCGTCGTCATTCTGGCGCGACCGCGCAATCGAGGCGGCGCGGCCAGACGTTGATTGTTATCTGCTCAGCTGTGCCAACATTTCGACATTCCCGGTCATCGAGGATATCGAGCAAAAACTCGGCCGCCCGGTGGTCAGTAGCAACCAGGCCGTGATCTTCGACGCGCTGCGGCTGCTCGGCATTGCCGATCGCCGCAATTGCCCGGGGCGGGTGTTTGCGACCCTCGACGGCCAGAGTGCGCGGCTGGCAACGGCATGACTTATTCTCCGCTCATTCCCGCGAAAGCGGGAATCCAGACTGGGTCCCCGCTTTCGCGGGGACTAGCGGTCGTTGATGTTATTCTGGCGCTCATTCTCCTATTCGTCGCCATCTGGCCTGCCCGGGCCGCCGAGGACGTGGCGGGCTTTTATCGCGGCAAGCAGATCCGCTTCATCGTCGGCTCGGCACCGGGCGGCACCTATGATCTGCTGGCCCGCATCGTGGCCCGCCACATCGGCGCGCATATTCCCGGCCATCCGCTCGTCATGGTGCAGAACCAGCCGACCGCCGGCGGCATCGCCATGACCAACCAGCTCTACACGCTCGGCCCGAACGACGGCACCGTGATCGGCGTGCCGCTCAACGGCATCCCGGCGGCGCCGCTCCTTCAGCCGCAGGCCGCGCGCTTCGATGCAACCAAGCTGATCTGGCTCGGCAGCACGCACTCTGAGCCCTACGTCGCCTATGTCTGGCACACCGCGCCGGTGCAAGACCTCGCCGACGTTTTGACCGCGCCGCTCGTCGTCGGCGCCACCACGCCGGGCACCACCATGAACGACTTTCCATTGCTGACCAACGCGGTGCTCGGCAGCAAATTCAAGATCGTGCCGGGCTACGGTTCGACGCCGCAGATGAACGAGGCGCTGGAGCGCGGCGAGATCGAGGGTGTCATCGGCTTCGGCTGGTTTGCGCTCAATGCCCAGGTGCCGCAATGGCTGCCGCAGCACAAGATCCGGCTGATCGCGCAGTTTGGGCTGACCAAGAGCCGCATCCTGCCGGACGTGCCGCTGATGCTCGATCTCGCCAAAAGCGAGGCCGACCGCCAGGCGCTGGCGCTGTTGTTCGGCCGCACCGAGTACGGCCGGCCGTATTTCTTGCCGCCCGGCGTCCCGGCGGACCGCGTCGCGGCGCTGCGCCGCGCCTTCGATGCCACCATGCACGATCCGGCTTTCACGGCCGAGGCCGCCAAGATCGGTTTTGCCGTCGATCCCTTGAGCGGCGAACAGGTCCAGGCGCTGGTCGACGACCTCGCCAAGACGCCGCCGGCCGCCGTCGCGCGGGTGCGCGCGGCGCTCAACAAGTAGCCCGGATTGATTTTTGGAGGCAGCTTTCGTGCAGTGGCTTGGCAAGACTCGGGCGCCAACAAAAACGCGCCGCGAGAACGAGATCGCTTGCCCGTTCACCTCATCCTGAAGGTGCGAGCGCAGCGAGCCTCGAAGGATGAGGTGTTAAGGCACGCTACCGGCGGGCATTGGAACAGGTGGCGGAATTCTTTATATATTTCCGTATCCCATGGAGCGTTTTGCGATGAACTATCAGCCGTCGAGCGACGAATTCATCGTCGAAAATCCGCAAGCCGAGACGTTTTTCGTCAACCGCGAGGTGTTCGTCTCCGATGACGTTTTGGAGCGCGAGCGGCGCGCTATTTTCGACCATTGCTGGATCTATGTCGGCCACGCCTCGGAGCTGAAAAATCCCGGCGACTTCAAGACCCGCCCGGTGGCCGGCCGGCCGATCATCTTCTGCCGCGACCGCGACGGCGAGGTGCGGGCGCTGCTCAATTGCTGCCGGCACCGCGGCGCCCTTGTCTGCCGCGAGCGCGAGGGCAATGCGCGGCAGTTCTACTGCATGTATCACGGCTGGACCTACCACACCGACGGCCGGCTCAAATCGGTGCCCGGCGCGGATGCCTATGGCGGCGCATTCGACAACGCCGAGATGGGTTTGATGCCGGTGCCGCGCGTCGAAGCGTACCGCGACTTTTATTTCGCCAATTTCGATCGTGACGCCGTCGACCTCGACACCTATCTCGGCCGCGCCAAGGAATACATCGATCTCGTCGTCGACCAGTCGCCGTCGGGAAAGATGCAGATCATTTCCGGCACCCAGGAATACGACATCCGCGCCAACTGGAAGCTGCTCGTCGAAAACAGCGTCGACGATTATCACCTGATCTCGACGCACTCGACCTGGCTCAATTACATGCGCAATTCCGGGGTCAACGTCACGCCGCCCAAGGGCGAGCTGTTGCCGACCCGCGGTTTCGGCCGCGATCTCGGCAACGGCCATCTCACCACCGACAATCCGAACTACCGCGGCCGCCCGGTGGCGCGCTGGATTTCGGTGTACGGCGAGGACGCCAAGGCCGATATCGACGCGATGCGGGGCGAGCTGGTGGCGCGGCTCGGCGCGGCGCGCGCCGCCCGCGTCGCCGACACCAACCGCAATCTGTGCATCTTTCCCAACCTCGTCATCAACGACGGCTCCTCGGTGACGGTGCGCCATTTCTATCCGATCGCGCCGGACCGCATGCACGTCATCGCCTGGGCGCTCGGCCCGGTGGAAGAGACCGAGGCGCAACGCGCCCGCCGCCTGCACGCCTTTCTCACCTTCTACGGGCCGGGCGGCTTCGCCACGCCGGACGACGTCGCCGCGCTCGAAGCAGCGCAGCTCGGCTTTGCCGCCTGGCGCGAAGTGCCGTGGTCCGACCTCTCCCGCGGCATGGGCAAGGCGTCCGATCAGCAGCTTGCCACCGACGAAGGCCATCTACGCGTGTTCTGGCGCAAATGGAACGAGCTGATGG
>JASHWN010000575.1 GCA_030044035.1 Xanthobacteraceae bacterium | reverse complement strand
AGGCCATCAAGAGCTGCCCTCAAACGCGAAAATCCAGCCGCAATCGCCTTTGCGGTGCGTCAAACAGCGTCGCGGCCTTGGCTAATCCGAGCTTTGGCCAGCAAGAGGCGAATGTTCTCTGCTGAGAGTGCTGACCTTGCCCCACGCCCCATCCCCTCCCGCACTGGCGGCGGGTTCCACCGTAATGGAACGCCGCGTGACAACGCTGTGTCAAGGCGATGTCGCGACAGAGTCGCAGCCGACCGCGCAAACGCCGCCGACCGTTGCAAAGTTGCAACGCTTGTGAGGCGGTGAACGCCATGCGAATCAGGTTTTCGCGATTATTTCCAGGCGGTCTGTTCTATCTATCCTGTCTGGTCCACCTATAAAGCATGGAGACGGTGACGCCATGAACGCTCCCGAGGCTTTGCCGGCGGTCCTCGACCGCATCGACCGCGATCTTGATGCCAGTCTTGACCGGCTGTTTGCGCTGTTGCGCATCCAGTCGATCTCGACCGATCCCGCCTACGCGTCCTATTGCCGGGCGGCGGCTGACCATGTCGCCGCCGATCTGCACGGCCTCGGATTCGAGACTAGCGTGCGACCGACGCAGGGACATCCTGTGGTGGTCGGCAAGGCACCGAGTCAGTCCGGCAATGGCGGCGGTCGCGCCAAGGCGGATGGCAGGCCGCCGCGGGTACTGTTTTACGGCCATTACGACGTGCAGCCGGTCGACCCGCTCGATTTATGGACTACGCCGCCCTTCGAGCCGCGCCTGGAAACCGTCAATGGCGGCCGCAAGATCATCGTGGCGCGCGGCGCCTGCGACGACAAAGGCCAGGCGATGACGTTCATCGAGGCCTGCCGCGCCTTCAAGGCGGTGACCGGCGCGCTGCCGCTCGACATCACGATGCTGATCGAGGGCGAGGAGGAATGCGGCTCCAAGCACCTGTTCGGCTTCGTGCGCGACAACGCTGCCGAGCTCTCCCGCGATCTGGCGCTGGTCTGCGATACCGGCATGTGGGACGCCGAGACGCCATCGATCACCACGTCGCTGCGCGGCCTCGTCTATGAAGAGGTCAGGCTGACCTGCGCCGATCGCGACCTGCATTCGGGTCTGTTCGGCGGCGCCGCGCGCAATCCGATTCACGTGCTGGCCGACATTCTTGCCGCGCTGCACAAACCTGACGGTTCGGTCGCCATTCCACACTTTTACGACGGCGTACCCGAGCTGCCGGCTGACATCAGGGCCGATCTGGCGGCGCTTGGGCTGACGCCGGAAAAGTTCCTCGCCCCCGTCGGGCTTAAAATTCCAGCAGGCGAACAGGGCCGCCTGATCATCGAGCAGGTCTCGACCCGGCCGACCGCCGAGGTGAACGGCATCATCGGCGGCTATACCGGGGAGGGGGCCAAAACCGTCATCCCCTCTACCGCCATGGCGAAAGTCTCATTCCGCCTGGTCGGCGCGCAGGACCCGGACAAGATCCGCGACGCCTTCCGCGATTTCGTCCGCGCCCGCGTGCCGGCGGACTGCAAGGTCGCGTTCAGCGACCATACCAGCGCGCCGGCTTTTGCGGTGGCGTTCGACAGTCCGGCGCTGGTCAAGGCGCGCACGGCGCTCGCGCAGGAGTGGGGCAAAAAGGCGGTGACGGTCGGCGCCGGCGGTTCGATCCCGATCGTTGCCGATTTCAAGACCGTGCTCGGCATGGATACGCTGATGGTCGGCTTTGCGCTCGACGACGACCGCGTGCATTCGCCGAACGAAAAATACGATCTCAAAAGCTTCCACAAGGGCATTCGCAGCTGGGCGCGGATTTTGGCGGCGCTGGCGGCCTAAATTCACATCTTGCGAACATCGTGGACGCGGCACGGCTCACCATAGTTTGAGCGCACTTGCGAGCGATGTTTGTTGCCGAGCGCAGGCACTGCACCTAAGCTGGCGTTCATACAAGCAAGGGGAGGGACATGCCCAATCGTAGCCTTTGCACAATTCTCAGGCGCGGGCTCGCCATCGCCGCGATCGCTGCTGTGGCCGGCTTCGGCACAATCACGTTGAGCGATACGGCCGCGCTAGCGCGCGGTGGGCACGGCGGATCGGGCGGACACGGCGGCCATGGCGGCGCGGTCGGCGGGCGCGCCTTTGTCGGCGGCGGCTTTGTCCGTGGTGGCGGCTTTGTCCGTGGTGGCCCTCGCGGCCGTTTCGTGGGCGGCGGTCGGTATTTCTGGCACGGCCGCTGGTGGTGGCCGGGCGTCGGTCCGTGCTGGCAATGGACGCCGTGGGGCTGGATCTGGATCTGCGGACCTTATTAAGGCCTCCGAACCGTCAAGTGTAGGTGGGCAAAGGCGCCGCAGGCGCCGTGCCCACGCGCGTCATCCTCTCACGGTATCAAACAGCGTGGGCACGCTTCGCTTTGCCCACCCTGCGCAAACGATCAATATACGCGGTCGCCCATCACCACGTAGCGCCGCAGCAGGCGGCGCTCCCGGTCGGAAAAATCGGTGCGCGCGTGCAGCGTGCAGCGGTTGTCCCACAGCAGCAGATCGCCGACGCGCCAGCGGTGCGCGTAAATGAATTTGTCCTGCTCCATGTGATCGAACAGCGCGTTGAGCAGCGCCGTGCCGTCGTCATCGTCGAGGCCCTCGACCGTGAAGGTCATCAGGCGGTTGACATAGAGCGCCTTGCGCTTGGTCGCCGGGTGGGTGCGCACGATCGGCTGCACATGGTGCGGATGCGCGGTGAAATCGACCTTGGCGCCGTTCACCGCCCGCGTCGTCGAATCGTAGAGATAGGCGTTGAGCGCCTTGCGGCCGTCGATGCGCGCTTTGACCTCGGCCGGCAGCGTCTCGTAGGCCTTGTACATGTTGAGAAACAGCGTGTCGCCGCCGGCCGATGGCACCTCGATGGCATACAGGAACGTGCCGGCCGCCGGCTTTTCCAGGTAGCATTGGTCGGAATGAAAATGCATTTCGCCGTCCGGCAGCGAGCCGATCGGCTTGCCGTTGTCGCGGATGTTCGACACCAGCATGGTCAATTCCGGATATTTGGTATGGCCGTACTCGTTGATCGCCTCAGGCGGCCGCGTGCGCTTCTGCAGCGCGCCGAAATGGCGGGCGAAGCGGATCTGGTCGTCTTCGGCGAGCTCCTGGTTTCGGAACAACAGAACGAGATGCTCGTGCCAGGCGTCGATGATCGCGGCGACCGTTTCGGCCGCCAGGTCCTGGCGCAGATCGACGCCGGCGATTTCGGCACCGAGTGCCGGTGACAGCGGCTTTATCTCAAGCGGCATGACGGACCTCTCACTCTTTTTCACTTCTGCGGCGGCTGTCGCACCACGAGCACCGAGCAGGCGGCGTAGCGCACGACGTGGCCGGCATTGGAGCCGAGAAAATAGGTGCGCATGCCGGTACGGTGCGAGCTCATGACGATGAGGTCCGCGTGCATCGCGGCGGCCTCGTCCAAAATCTCGCGGTCGACATGGCCCTGGCGCACCACGGTTGATATGCGCTCCGCCGGCAGTCCGGTTTCCATGGCGACGATGGCGATCGCCTCTTCGGCGGCGGAGCGCTGCTGGGCCTCGAAATCCGCCGGCACGTACTCGGCAAGCATAACCGGCGTGGTCGGCAGCACATTGACGAGGCGAACGACGCCGTCGGCTTCCTTTGCCATCATCAGCGCGCTGGCGATGGCGGGCTTGGCGAGCTCGACGTCGGCGAGATCGATTGGCACCAAAATGCGCTTATACATGGCTCAAAAATCCCGCACGGAAACCTATTCGGTGGCGGTGGCGATCAGGCGCGGGCTGACGAAGCGCTCGAGCCGTCCGGCACGTGGATGCAGCAGCGCCCAGTCGTCGAAAGCCAGATCGATGACCACCAATCCCGAGGTCGGCAGCTTTTCCGTCACGCGCTCGCGCATCGCCGCGTCGCCGGCGGCGATCAGTTCCACCGCAAGATCCTGCATGCCAGGATTATGACCGACAAGCAGCAGCGCGCGCGCCTTGCGCGGCTCCGACAGCACGTTCATGAGCTGGTCGGCGCTCGCATTGTAGATGCGCTCGTCGGTGGTTGCCTTCGGCGGCTTGGCGAACGCGGCGGCCAGAAGCTTCCAGGTTTCCTGCGTCCGCTCTGCCGGAGAGATGAGCGCAAGGTCCGGAATGAGGTCGTGGTGCGCCATGTAGGCGCCGAGGAGCGGCGCATCGGCGCGGCCGCGCTTGGTGAGCTTGCGGTCGCGGTCGCGCTCGCCGGGTTCGGCGCGCTCGGTCTTGGCGTGGCGCAGCAGCATGAGACGGCGCATCGCGGCAATGTCGCTTTCTCGCCCGCACAAGTCTAGCATGCGGCGGTAAGCTCGAGCGAATGCCCACACGCATGAATGAACACGCCGATCCGGCCGCCGCCTACGGCCGCTCCTGGTATGCGGCGACCATGCTGCCGGTCGAGCCGCGGCCGCCGCTTGCGGTCGATCTCGACGTCGACGTCGCCGTCATCGGCGGCGGCCTGGCCGGGCTGACCGCCGCGCGCGAGGTGGCGCGCCGCGGCTGGTCGGTGGCCTTGCTGGAAGCCGGCCGGCTCGCCGGCAGCGCTTCCGGGCGCAACACCGGCTTCGTGCTGCCCGGCTTTGCCGCAGATGCGGATAAAATCGTCGCGCGGGTCGGCTTCGAGCATGCCAAGGACCTTTGGGCGCTGTCGCAGGCCGGGCTCGATTACGTGCGCGACACCATTGCGGCCGAAGGCGCCGACGGCATCGATCCCGAAGCCGGCTGGCTTTACGTATCGAAAGTCGACGACAGCGACGAGCTGTTTCGCACCATCGGCCTGCTCGGCGATCTCGGCTGCGAGGTCGAGGGCTGGCCGACCGAGCGCGTGCGGGCGTTTCTGCGCAGCGAGCGCTATTTTGGCGCCATTCACTTCTTGCGCGCCTTCACCATCCATCCGCTCAATTATGCGCTCAAGCTTGCCGCCGCCGCCGAGCGCGACGGCGCCCGAATTTTCGAGACGACGCCGGCGTTGTCGATCGATCCGACCGGGGTGCGCAAGCGCGTCACGACGCCGGCAGCGCGGCTGCGCGCCGCTCATGTCGTGCTTGCCGGCAATGTCGAGCTCAAAGGTTTGTTGCCGCGCGTCGCCGCGACCCTGGTGCCGATCACCACCTATGTGATTGTCACTGCGCCGATCGAGCGCGATCGGCTGACGGCGGCGGTCGGCTATCGCGGCGCGGTGAGCGACACCGATCTCGCCGACAATCATTATCGCATCGTCGGCGGCGACCGGCTGATGTGGTCGGGCCGCGCCACGGTGTGGCCGCGCAATCCGCGCCGCTATCGCGCGGCGCTCACCAGCGACATTGCGAAGACCTATCCGCAGCTCGGCCGCGTCGCGGTCGATTACGCCTGGAACGGCACGCTCGGCAACACCGTACACCGCATGCCGCAGATCGGCGAGCTTGGTCCCGGCGTCTGGCTTGCCAGCGGCTTTGGCGGCCACGGCCTCGACACCACCGCCATGGCCGGCAACATCGTCGCCCGCGCCATCGTCGAGGGCGACGAGACCTGGCGCAAGTTCACGCCGTTCGAACTGGTGTGGGCCGGCGGCGTGTTCGGCCGCACCGCGGCGCAGCTGCGGGTGTGGATCAAGCGGCTGACCGACGGCGCCGCCGAGCGCCGCGCCCAGGCGCGTGCTGTTGCGCAGCGCAGCGCGTCCGAACCGCCAACGCAAAGCCCAGCGGCGGATGCAGCGGCTTCCGGATCCATCGTGCCGCCCGACGCGCGCGTCGATGAAGCCGAACATGCCGCACCCCGGCAGCAAGACTCAGAGCCTTCGCACCAAGGCGCGGGAGATTAAAGCGCCTTCGAGCTTTGCGCTTAGTCGGACTTGCAGCTCCGAAGCCCTTATAGCTGTTCGAGACAAGTGATTGAAACTATGTGGCTTTTATTGCCAGAATGATTTGCTTTCGCGAATCAATGCGGCGCTCGCGAGCGACGCCGTTCCGGGTCCGCTTACGAACGATGCTGATGCTTATGCGACCGGCTCGCCGCGCGATGTACGCCGGCGGGGCCGGCCGGCGGATGGTATTGATTGTTCTGCACGCAAAAGCCGCCCATGCCGCTGAGCGTGGCCATACACTGCTCATAGCTGACAAAGCCGCAATTGGTGCCACCGCCATCCTCGCCCATGGCGTAATAGGCGCACCACGGATAGTTCTGCGCCTGCGCTGGCGCGGCGGCGCCGAGCACGGCCGCCGCAATGATCGCCGCGGTGGCGCCGAAGGCGAGCAGCATCGCTTTCATGATCCCCTCGCTGGACTACAGCCGGTCGTAGGTTGAACACCGGCGCGCCGGCTTTATTGCCTCGCACCTTCACGAGATCGCGAGCGAAAATTTGAATCGGCTCGGGTTCCGCTTGCTACGCGGGGGTATTGCCTGATTACCGAGAGGTATTGCTTGCCTTCTATGCTCTAGTGTCGGTAGCCGGATTCCTTTAAGCTCGTGTCGTCGGTCTGACATTGACGCACCCTAGCCTCGGCGCGTCCCTGATGTGGAGGCCAACATGGGCTTACTCGACGAACTCAATCTCGGTGGGGCGCTTGGACAGATTGAAGCGGCTGCAGCGCCGAAGCTGATCAATGCCCTGCTCGCAAAAACTCAATACGGCGATCTCAATGGGCTCGTAGCCCAATTGCAGCAAGGCGGCCTGCAAAAGCAGGTCCAGTCCTGGCTCGGCCCCAACGCGAACTTGCCGATCACGGCCGATCAATTAAAGGCGGTGCTGGGCAATTCGCAGGTTCAGGAAATGGCCCGTCATCTCGGCCTGCCTGTCGATGCGGCTATGAACATGCTCGCGCAGCATCTGCCCAATGTCGTGGATCAGGCGAGCAAGAACGGCCAGCTGTAGCCGAACGCGTGATTCAGCGCGGTTTTCGCTCGCATAGAATTCAGGAGGAGGAAATGAAGATTATCGCCATCGTTTTCGCGTCGTTTTGCTTGGCGAGCACCGCGCTGGCGCAAACCGCCCCTGCCCCGGCAGCGGCGGCCGGCGCCGATTGCAAAAAGGAAGCCGCCAACCTTCACGGAGCCGCCTTGACCAGCAAGGTGAAGAGCTGCTGCAAGCAGCAGGCAGCGAAGCAAAAGCTGCATGGTGCCGCTGAAACGAGCTTCGAGAAGAGTTGCGAGAGCTCGGGTTCTTGAGCCTCATGGAACCAAGCACTCTGCGACGAACGGATACCGCATAGGAGGAATCAGCGATGAAATCCCAGTTAGCGATCGCCTCGGGAATTCTTCTCGCGGCCCTTGCCAATAGTGCCGTCCCGATTCCGGCACAGGCCCTGACCATGAAAGAGTGCAGCGCCAAGTATGAGGCGGCGAAGAAAGCCGGCACTCTCAACGGCATGAAATGGAACGACTTCCGCAAGGCGGAGTGCGGCGCCGAAGCGGCCGCGGCCCCAGCAGCAAGTAGCCCGGCCCCGGCTCCAGCCGCAGCGCCTGCCGAGAAGAAGGCGGCGAAAACGCCCGCGCCAGCTGCCAGCGGCAGCGCCGTGTTCCCGTCGGCCGTCAATCCCAAATATTCCAAAGAGTCGGAGGGCAAGGCGCGCCTGCACACCTGCGTCGATCAATACAAGGCGAACAAGGCATCCAATGCCAATGGCGGCCTTAAATGGATCGAAAAGGGCGGCGGCTATTGGAGCGAGTGCGACAAGCACCTGAAGGGCTCGGCGTAGCAGACGCCTGAAGACTAAGCGCGTAGCCCGCATTAGCGCAGCGATAAGCGGGGAGAGCCGCGAGGCAGCCGGGCCTCAAATCTTCTCGAAGTGAATCTCGTCGGCGAGCGCGGTCCACAGCGCGATGTCGTCGACCAGGCGCTGCTTGAATTGTTCGGGACTGGACGGCGCCGGCTCGTTGCCGAAGGTTTTTAGCCGCGCGATCGTCGCCGGTTCGTCGACGAGGCGCACCACTTCGGCGTTGAGGCGGCGCACGATCGGCTCTGGCAGGCCGGCGGGGGCAATCAGGCCCTGCCAGGCGCTCACGTCGAAGCCCGGCACGCCGCTTTCGGCGATGGTCGGCACTTCGGGCAGCGCGAAATAGCGCTTGGCGCTCGACACCGCGAGCGCGTTGAGCCGGCCGTTGCGCACGAATTCGATCAGGGTTGCCGGCGGGTCCATCATGAAATCGAGCCGGCCGGCAAGCAGTTCGGCGGAAGCCGGCGCGCTGCCGCGATACGGCACGTGCTGGAATTTGACCCCGGTTTTTTGCGCGAACAGTTCAATGGCGAGCTGCGGGCCGGAGCCGATTCCGGGCGTGCCGTAGAGCAGCGGCGTTTTGCGCGTCTTGGCTGCCTGCAGAAGCGCGGCGACATTTGCGATGCCGCTCGCCGCATTGGTGCACATCAGATAGGGATATTCGGACACCAAACTGATGGGCGCGAAGTCTTCGACCGAGCGGTACGGCAGATGCGCGAACGTCGCCGCGGCGCTGGCGAAGCCGGACGGGATCACCATCAGCGTGTAGCCGTCGGGCGCGGCGCGCGCCACCTGGCCGGCCGCCATGGTGCCCGAGGCGCCCGGCCGCGCCTCGACGATGACCGATTGGCCGAGCGCCTTGGTCAAGCCCTCGGCGAGAATGCGGGCGATGAGGTCGGACGGGCCGCCGGCCGGGAAGCCGTGAATGAGGGTGATGGCGCGCGCCGGCCAGGCGGTCGTTTGGGCGAAGGCGCCCGTCGTTGCCGTGGCCGCAAGGCCAGCGACGCCGCCGAGCGCGGTGCGGCGCGTGAAATGTTTGCTCATGGCGCTTCCTCCCGCAGGTCGCAACAATCGTAGTGCGGATTTCGCAGACCGTCATTGCGAGGAGCGAAGCGACGAAGCAATCCAGCCGGACCCTGGACGGTGCACCCCGCCCTGGATTGCTTCGGCACTGCTTGCCTCGCAATGATGATGATTATCTTACCGCCCCTCGCGGCGGGCCATGAAGGCGAGGCGTTCGAACAGGTGGACGTCCTGCTCGTTCTTCAACAGCGCGCCGTGCAGCGGCGGGATCAGGCGTTTGGGATCGCGCTCGCGCAAGGTCTCCGGCGATATGTCCTCAACCATCAGAAGCTTGAGCCAGTCGAGCAGTTCCGAGGTCGAGGGTTTCTTCTTCACGCCGGGCACGTCGCGGATTTCGTAGAACAGCCGGAGTGCCTCGGAAACCAGCCGCTGCTTGATGCCGGGAAAGTGCACGTCGACGATGGCGCGCATGGTGTCGGCGTCGGGAAAGCGGATGTAGTGGAAGAAACAGCGGCGCAGGAACGCGTCCGGCAGCTCCTTCTCGTTGTTGGAAGTGATGACCACGATGGGCCGGCGGCGGGCGCGGATGGTCTCGCCGGTTTCGTAGACGAAGAACTCCATGCGGTCGAGTTCCTGCAACAGGTCGTTGGTGAACTCGATGTCGGCCTTGTCGATCTCGTCGATCAACAGCACCGGCCGCTCGTCAGCGGCGAACGCGTCCCACAATTTGCCGCGCTTGATG
>JASHWN010000574.1 GCA_030044035.1 Xanthobacteraceae bacterium | reverse complement strand
CGACGTGTCGCATGGCGCCGCCATTTCGCTGTTCATGCTGCCGGTGTTGTTCGTCGTCGTGGTCGCGATGTTGCGCTTTATCAGGCGGCGGGAGATCTGACATGCGGCGCGGCAGTCTCGTTGGCGTCCTGCAGGAAACCTCGTTCTACGGTGCGGTGGCGTTCTTCTTCGTTCTCTCGGCGTTTCCGTTCTATTGGATGGTGATCACGTCGTTCAAGACCAATGGCGACCTTTACAACATCAGCAACACGCCGTTCTGGTTCAACGATCCGCCGACGCTCGAGCATTTCCGTTATCTGTTCGACAAGACCCTGTTCACGACCTGGCTGTTGAACTCCCTCGTCATCGGCGCTTGCGTCACCGCCATCACGCTGGTCACCGCGCTGCCGGCCGCCTACAGCCTGGCGCGCATGACCGGCCGTAATGGCGAGGCGCTCGGCATCGGCATCTTTCTCACCTACCTGGTGCCGCCGACGCTCTTGTTCCTGCCCTTGTCGCGGGTGATCGCCGGGCTCGGCTTGCAGAACTCGATGTGGTCGCTGGTCGTCGTCTATCCGACCTTCACCATCCCGTTCTGCACCTGGCTCTTGATGGGATTCTTCAAGGCGCTGCCGGTCGAGATCGAAGAGGCCGCGATCGTCGACGGCTGCAGCCTGTTCGGCGCCTTCGTCAAGATGGCGATCCCGCTGTCGCTGCCCGGCATCCTGACTGTGGTGATCTTCACCTTCACGCTCACCCTGCAGGAGTTCGTCTACGCGCTGACTTTCATATCCGCCACCGCGCAAAAGCCGATCACGCTCGGCGTGGCGACCGATCTCATCCGCGGCGATGTCTTCTTCTGGGGCGAGATCATGGCCGGCGCCTTGATCGCCAGCATCCCGGTGGCCATCGCGTACAATCTCTTTCTCGATCGGTTCATCAGCGGCATCACCGGCGGCGCCGTCAAGTAACACCAACTGCGATTTTCATTGACTCGTATCCGTCACCCTGAGGCGAGCCAACGGGTCCGGCCCGAAGTGACCGGCCCGGTGGTGAACTCCGCGAGCCTCGAAGGGCGACCCTCCTCCGCTCGCTCCGCGCGCTGCGGAGGGCACAAGCGCACCGAAGCGCGGGAGCGCTAAGGCGGGCGGCCAAAGGCTCAGGCCGCATCCGTCGAGGGCCGCTTCGCGGCCACACGCGATCGCAGCGCCGTCGCTCATCCGTGCCTAATGCCATGGCGGTTTTTTACCGGAAATCTCGCCTACGGTTGTTCAACCTTGCCGTGGTCGCTCAAATGAAGTACAATCGTTACGCGAGTTGCGCCCGCAACGCCACGCAGGCGCTGGAACCGACCGCCCGCCATCGGAGGAAAGGCAATGACTGGTCCAAACGAACGCGGCCCTTCGGGCCTTCTGACGCTCGACAACGCCGGTCCGATCCAGATGGGCTTCTGGGTCCCCAACCGCGTCTGGGTCACCGCCAAGTTCCTCATGCCGCTGCGTGCCCATATAGCCGCGAAGAAGGCGGCGGGCACGCTCAGCCCGTTGCAACCGGCGATGCAGGACTTCAAGGATTGGGTGACCTACGACAGCATCTACCGCATGTGGGTCAACTCGATGATCGAGCAGGCCAATGCCTTCGTCGCCGGGCTTCCGGAAAAGACCAGAAAGGAGATCAAGGCGGACGGCGACGTGCTCTGGATCGACGGCTATGACAGCTTCTTCGAGATTCTCAACGAGATCATCACGACCTCGCCCTCGTTCAACACGACGGCCCAGGTCGGCACGCCGATGAACGCCTTCCTGGCGGTCGCGATGGGAACCAGGGCGGGTGCCGCACTCTTCCACGACATGGTCTTCAATCAGCACTTCAAGACCATCCTCGATAGCTGGAACACCTTCCTGAAGAGCAGCCCGTCGCTCGACAAGCTCGACATCTACGACCCCGAGAAGCCTGGCTCTTGGATCTCCAAAGCCGCCCACGAAGCCGGCGTCTGGACGCAGATGGTCCATGATCCCAAGAAGCAGGGATACGGTTTCGATTCCTGGAATTCCTTCTTCATCCGGAAATTCGTGCCCGGCGCCCGGCCGTTCGTGGGCAATCCCGTCACTCAGATCAACATCGGCTGCGAGACCACGCCCTGGCAATACGCCGACGGCCTCTCGCTCGAGAGCAAATTCTGGGTCAAGGACATGCCCTATTCGCTGCTCGACTTGTTCGGCGGTCAGCAGCAATGGGCCAAGCTCTTTGTCGGCGGCCAAGCCTATCAAGGCTTCCTTTCCGCAACGCATTACCATCGCTGGCAGGCGCCGCTCGACGGCGAGCTGCTGCGGTCCTGGGTAGAGCCCGGCACCTATTTCGCCCAGCGTCCGGGACAGGGCGAGGATCAGGGCACCTGGGAGGGGACGCAATCCCAGCCCTATCTCGGACATGTCGCGGCGCGCGCGATCTTCGTCTTCAAGCATCAGACTTGCGGCTATGTCGCATTGATCTGCATCGGCATGGTCGAGGTGTCGACCTGCCTGATCGAGCCCAGTACCTTCATCGTCGCGGACGGCGCCGACCCCGTCATCATCACGCGCGGCACCGAGATCGGCCGCTTCGAGTTCGGCGGCTCGACTCACATGATGTTCTTCCAGAAGGACCGCGTGCGTCTGGAGGAATGGGCACGCCACGCGGTGGAGCACCGCAACGACAAGTACCCGACGAAGATGGGCAGCGTGATCGCGACGGCGACGCGGTGAGGCCGGGCGGATTTGCTTCGAGCCGGATCGGAAGAACGACCGCAGCACGTACCCATGGAGCGGATTTCGAAACTTTTTGCTGCCGTTGCGATCGACGGCGGACTGCGACGGAGCGAAATCCGCGCGCCTATCGCTCGTGAGACGCATCACAATTCATTGGCAACCCAGTCCGTCACGGAACGCCGCGCCGGCGCCCAGCCGAGCTCGGCTGCCGCCTTGCCGCGCACGCGGCTGTTGGAGCCGAGCGAGAACACCGCCATGTTGCGGCCCCAGGCCGCGATCGCCTGCTCGGCGCTCCAGGATTGCGGCGCGCCCAAGCCGAGGCGTGTTGCGATGGCGGCGGCAATCCCGCCGAGCGCCGCCTCGCCGCTCTCGACATACATGAACGTGGCGGCCGGCGCTTTGGCGAGCGCCAACAGGTAAAGCGCCGCGACGTCGGCGATGTGCACGTTGGACCATCGATTGAGGCCGCGCCCGATATAGCGCACGACGCCCGATGCTTTGGCTTGGCGCACCAGCGCCGGAATCTGCACGCTCTGCGCCGGCGGTCCCAAGGCGTGGCCGTAGATCATCGTATTGCACAGCACCACCGAGCGGATGCCGGCAGCGCCAAGCACCAAGCGGTCGATCGCGACGCGCGCCGCCTTGTCGGGCAGCGGCGCGAGCGGCGTCGCCTCGTCAAAGATCCGGTCGGACGGCTCGCCCATGGCGAGATCGGCGACGATGCTGCTGCCGCTTGAATGAAGGAAGGGTTTGCCGGACCCAGCGAGGCCGGCAATCAAGGCCTCGACGGCGCCGCGATGGTCGCTGGAGGCCGCATTGATGACGGCGTCCGCGGCGCCGGCTTCGGCTTGCAGCAGCGCCGGCTCGTCGAGGTTGCCGACGACCGGTTCGACGCCATGCGCCGCGACGGCGTCGGCCTTGGCCTGGTCGCGCACCAGGCCGCGAACCGAATGGCCCGCCGCGACCAGGACCGACGCCACTGCGCCGCCGATGAAACCGTTTGCACCGGTAACGAAGATTCGCAACGGACTTGCCTCGACTCTTTGACCGATCCGGCCGAAACTGGATTACAGCAACAATGGAGGCCGCCGTGAAGATCAGCGCACGCAACATACTCAGGGGAAGGATCGTCGAAGTAAAGAAGGGGACCACCACGGCGCACGTGCGCATTGATGTGGGCGGCCAGATCGTGACCGCCTCAATCACCAACGAAGCGGTCGACGATCTGAAGCTGGCGGCGGGACAAAACGCCTATGCGGTCATCAAGGCGAGCGAGGTGATGGTGGGCGTCGACTAGGTCGAAAACCGGCGAGACGTTCGGCTGAAAATGTTCACGCGTCGCACACTACTGGCCGGCTCGGCGGCGCTTCTCGTCGCGCCAGCGGCGCGGGCAGCGACCGTTACCGACGCCGCGGGCCGAACGATTCCAATTCCGAGCACCGTCAGTCGCGTGTTTCCCGCCGGTCCGCCGGCGGCGATCCTGCTCTACACTGTTGCGCCCGATCTTCTGCTCGGCTGGCCGCGCGCCAATCGGCCCGACGAATGCGCTTTCATGTTGCCCGACATCTGCAAACGGCCGGAGGTCGGGCGGCTGACCGGGCGCGGCAACACCGCCAACCTCGAAGCGGTGCTGGCGCTCAAGCCCGATCTCATTCTCGACGTCGGCTCGACCAGCGCAACCTTCGTGTCGCTTGCCGAGCGCGTCCAGAAGCAAACCAGCATCCCATATGCGCTGCTCGACGGCCGCTTCGCGGCGACGGCGCCGACCTTGCGCAAGGTCGGCGAGCTTATCAACCGTCACGCTGAAGCCGAGGCGCTCGCCGCTTACGCCGAACAGACCGTCACTACGATCAAGACGCGCATCGAAACGATTCCGCCGGACCAACGTCCGCGCGTCTATTACGCCCGCGGGCCGCGCGGGCTCGAGACCGGTCTCGGCGGCTCGATCAACGTCGAGACCATCGAATTTCTCGGCGCGCGCAACGTCGCGGCCGAGCGCCAGGGCGGGCTCGCCCTGGTGTCGATCGAGCAGGTGCTGGTGTGGAATCCCGACGTCATCGTCACCATCGACCAGGATTTCGCCGCCAATGTGCGCAACGATCCGCAATGGGCCGCAGTCGCGGCGGTGCGCGCCGGCCGCGTCCACCTGTCGCCCAAGCTGCCGTTCGGCTGGGTCGATTTTCCGCCCTCGGTGAACCGTTTGATCGGCCTGTGGTGGCTCGCCAAGATTCTTTATCCCGCGCAATTCCCCGAGGACATCCAGGCGCTGACGCGCGACTTTTACACACGCTTCTATCACATGACGCCGAGCGACGCCGACATCGCGCGTGTTTTGGCCGGGCGGGACTGATAACTTGCCGGCATGGTCCGCTCCCGCTCCTCCGCGCCCGGCCTGTTGGTCGCGTTCGCCGTGCTGGTCGCCGGATTGCTGCTGTCGTTCACCGTCGGCCGCTATCCGGTCAGCCTCGGCGATCTATTCCACGTCGTGGTCGCCAAGCTCGGCGGCGGCGCGGCGGGCGTGCCGCCGGCCGTCGAGAACGTGATCTGGGAGGTGCGCGGACCGCGCGTGATGGCGGCGGCGCTGGTTGGCGCGGCGCTGGCGATTGCCGGAACGGCGTTTCAGGGCCTGTTTCGCAATCCGCTGGTCTCGCCCGACATTCTCGGCGCCTCGTCGGGCGCCGCGCTCGGCGCCGTGCTCGGCATTTATTTCTCGCTCGGCGTGTTCGCCATTCAGAGCTTGGCGTTCGCCGGCGGTCTTGCCGCGGTCGCGGCCGTCTATCTGATCGGCTCGGCGGTGCGCGCCCGCGATCCGGTGCTGGTACTGGTGCTGACCGGCGTGGTGATCGGCGCGCTGCTCGGCGCCGGCGTCGGGCTGATAAAATATCTCGCCGATCCCTACAACCAGCTCCCGGCGATGACGTTCTGGCTGCTCGGCAGCCTCGCTGCGGTGAGCGTGTTCGATCTCTTTCCGCTGTTCGTGCCGGCCGCGCTCGGCACGCTCGTGCTCGTCGCGCTGCGCTGGCGCATGAATGTCATGTCGCTGCCGGAGGAGGAAGCCCGCGCGCTTGGCGTGCCGACCGGCGGGCTGCGCGTTGCCATCATCGCGGCCGCGACGCTCGTCACCTCGGCGAGCGTCGCCACCGCCGGCATCATCGGCTGGGTCGGGCTTGTGGTGCCGCATATTGCCCGCACCTTGGTCGGGCCGGATTTCGCCCGGCTCATTCCGGCGGCGGCGCTGCTCGGCGGCGGCTTTCTGCTCGCCATCGATACCCTCGCCCGCACCGCCGCGCCGGTCGAAATTCCGCTCGGCATTCTCACCGCGCTCCTCGGCACGCCGTTCTTCATCTGGCTGCTGGCGAGCGTGTCAAAGACCTGGTCGGCGTCGTGATCCTGTCCGGCCATCGCCTCGCCATCGGCTACAAGGATCACCTGGTCGGCCGCGATCTCGATATCGCGCTGGCGACCGGCGAAGTGCTGGCGCTGCTCGGCCCCAACGGCGGCGGCAAGACCACGCTGTTGAAAACGCTGCTCGGCCTGCTCGCGCCCAAAGCCGGCGAGGTGCGCCTTGGCGACCGTTCGCTCGGCAGCTACGCCAGCCGCGAACGCGCCCGCATGATCGCCTACGTGCCGCAGTCGCATGCGGCGACGTTTGCGTTCACGGTGGAAACCGTGGTGCTGATGGGCCGCACCGCCCATGGCGGTCTGTTCAGCCGGCCGAGCGCAAGCGATCAGGCCATCGCAGAACGTGCGCTGCAACGCTTCGGCATCGCGCACTTAAGCGAGCGGCCCTACACCGAGATTTCCGGCGGCGAACGGCAGCTCGCGCTGCTCGCCCGCGCGCTCGCCCAGGAGCCGCAATTCGTCGTCCTCGACGAGCCGACGGCGAGCTTAGACTTCGGCAATCAGGGCCGCGTGCTGCGCGAAATTCGCGCGCTGGCCGCCTCCGGCCACGGCGTGCTGTTCACGACCCACGATCCGAACCATGCGATGCGCGCGGCCGACCGCGCCTACCTGTTGCGCGCCGGCATGCTGGTCGGCAAAGGCGCGGTGCATACGATCCTCGAACGCGAGCGGCTCGAAGCGCTCTATGGCGCCCCGGTCCAGCGTATTGTCGACCGCGACGGCGGGCAGAGCGCGTTTCTGCCGGGGTGAGACGGTTTATCTCGGATCGAAGCCCGTCGCAGTACGCCGTCGATCGCAACGGCAGCAAAAAGCTTCGAAAGGATTTTGTTGTCAAGGGCGCGAAGCGCCGCCTTCGGCGGTCGAAGACCCTCGACAACAAAATCCTTTCGAAACACACGGCAACCGTTGCGATCGACGGCTTTCTCTGATCGAGAATAAATTGACCGGAGCCACTCTGCCGGAGGCTGGCTTAAGCCGCCACGCTCGACAAAAAGTCCTCGACCTCGACGCGGAGTTTGTCGA
>JASHWN010000573.1 GCA_030044035.1 Xanthobacteraceae bacterium | reverse complement strand
ATCTTGGCGAGAAACTTGTTGCCGGACAGTCCGATCGAAACCGTGATGCCGAGCGTCGTCTCGACCTCGCGGGCAAACCGGGCCAACGCCTTGGCGGGCGTCATGCGATGCAGCCGCTCGGTGCCGGAGAGGTCGAGGAACGCCTCGTCGATCGAGAGTGGCTCGACCAATGGGGTGAGCTTGAGCATCATCCGGCGCACGTCGCGGCCGACCGTGGCGTATTTTTCCATGTTCGGCCGGATCACCTTGGCGTGCGGGCACCGCCGCAGCGCCTCGAACATCGGCATCGCCGATTTCACCCCGTAGGTGCGCGCCACGTAGCACGCCGCCGCCACCACACCGCGCCGGCCGCCGCCGACGATCACCGGCTCGGCGGCGAGGCTTGGATCGTCGCGCTTTTCGATCGTGGCATAGAAAGCGTCGCAATCGACGTGGGCGATGGCGAGCTTGCCGAGTTCATCATGGCGAACGAGGCGCGGCGAGCCGCAGGCGGCGCAGCGGAGCGCGCCGGTCCGGGCATCGGCGAGGCAATCGCGACAGAAGCTCACGGCCCAACGATCTCACGGCAGAAGTTCGGGCAACGATGCAATACTCTACGGCAAATCGCGCTCCCACGCGCCGCCGAGCGCGCTGAGAGCACCCGCAATTGCGGCCGGATCGAAACCGGCGCGGTCGGCAAACGCGCACAGGAGAGTCTCGTCCGCAAGCATATACTCGAGCACGCCGGCAAGAAATCCGGGTTCGGCGGCGGCGGTGCGAATCTCGTCGGCCGAAATGCCGCTTGTATCGAGAAAGCGACTCAGCGATTGCGGTTCTTCGGCGATGAAGGAAAGTGCTTGAACGGCCAGCATTTCCGCCGCCTTGCGGGTAGGTCGTGACGGCCGTTTCATCGGTAGTATTTGCCTTTCCGTAACGTATCGCCGCTAGCTTTAAGGCGGTGCTGGGCGGGGTGTCGGCGGGACCGCCCTTTGCTGCCGCGGTCGTCGACGGGGCAGGGGGCGGAAGGATCGGGGATGGCCAAGACTGTCCTGATTGTGGAGGACAATGAGCTCAATATGAAGCTCTTCCATGACCTCCTGGAAGCGCACGGCTATCGGACCGTCGGCACGCGCAACGGCATCGAGGCGCTCGATCTGGCGCGCAAGCATCGGCCGGACCTGATTCTCATGGACATTCAGCTGCCGGAAGTGTCCGGGCTCGAAGTGACCAAGTGGATCAAGGACGATGCCGAACTCAAGCGCATTCCGGTCGTCGCAGTCACCGCGTTCGCCATGAAGGGCGACGAAGAGCGCATCCGCGAGGGCGGCTGCGAGGCCTATCTGTCGAAGCCGATCTCGGTTGGCAAGTTCATCGAGACCGTCCGCCACTTTTTGGGTAACCCGTAAGGTATTTGCGATGACAGCTCGTGTTCTCGTCGTCGATGATGTTCCGGCCAACGTGAAGCTGCTCGAAGCGCGGCTGTCGGCGGAATATTTCGACGTCATCACGGCGATGAACGGCGAGGAGGCGCTCGCCATCTGTGATCGCGGCGAATGCGACCTCGTCCTGCTCGACGCCATGATGCCGGTCATCAACGGCTTCGAAACCTGCCGGCGGCTGAAGACCAATCCGGCGACCCACCACATTCCGGTCGTCATGGTCACCGCGCTCGACCAGCCGGCCGACCGCGTGCGCGGGCTCGAAGCCGGCGCCGACGACTTCTTGACCAAGCCGATTTGCGATTTTGCGTTGATCGCGCGGGTGCGCTCGCTGGCGCGGTTGAAAATGGTCACCGACGAGCTGCGCATGCGTGCGGTGACCTCGCGCGACATCGGCATCGAATCGCCGGAACGCGAAACGATCGCCGACGCCGGCCGCGGCGGCCGCGTGCTCATCGTCGACGATCGCGCGTCGTCGCATGAGCGCATCGCGGCAGTGCTCGCCGACGAGCATGACGTGGAGGTCGAGGCCAATCCGAACCAGGCTCTGTTCCGCGCCGCCGACGGCAATTACGATCTCGTCATCATTTCGCTCGGGTTGGAAAATTTCGATGCGTTGCGGCTGTGCAGCCAGATCCGCTCGCTCGAGCGCACCCGCAACACACCGATCCTTGCTGTCACCGAGCCCGACGACACCGCGCGGATGGTGCGCGGCCTGGAAATCGGCGTGAACGATTATCTGATGCGCCCGATCGACAAGAACGAGCTGTTGGCGCGCGCCCGCACCCAGGTACGCAGACGCCGCTACACCGAGCGGCTGCGCGACAGCGTGCAGATGTCGATCGAGATGGCGATCACCGACGCGCTCACCGGCCTGTTCAACCGCCGCTACATGGAAAGCCATCTGGCGACCTTGATCGACCAGGCCAAATCGCGCGGCAAGCCGCTCACCGCGCTGGTGCTCGACATCGACTATTTCAAGGCGATCAATGACAGCCACGGCCACGACGCCGGCGACGACGTGCTGCGCGAGTTCGCGCTGCGCATCCGCCGTTCGATCCGCGGCATCGACCTCGCCTGCCGTTACGGCGGCGAAGAATTCGTCATCGTGATGCCGGAGACCGACATGGCGGTGGCCGCCATGGTCGCCGAGCGGCTGCGCCGGCGCATCGCTGCCGACCCGTTCGCGATTCAGCAGGGCGCGCGCAGCATCCCGGTGACGATCTCGATCGGGATTGCCGGCGTGCGGGGCAGGGAAGACAGCGCCGCTGCGCTGCTCAAGCGCGCCGACCAGGCGCTCTATCGCGCCAAGCGCGACGGCCGCAACCGAGTCGTCCCCGACGCCGCCTGAACGCACGTTCGGCCAAGTCATCCCGCAACCGGAAGCCGGGAACTCCGCCGGCGCGCATCTGTCAGTTGCGAAATATTAGTGTCAATTATTTTGGTTATCCCCGCGCCGAACAATTTGGCGAAATGTTGGCGATTGCTTTCCCTGTGGATTACGGTACTTTCGTCGGGAAACAAACATTAGCCGGCAACAACAACAATTTGCCGCGCGTGTTGACGCGACGGTGCGAAATGGACGGCTTTGCTCAATACCCTACGGAGTGCTCAGGTCCGCCGCATCTCCTGGGTCCGTGGGGTTCGGCCGGCGCGGGAGCGGTGCGAGTGGCCTCCTCATGATGCCGTTCCCGGCCGGCCACCTTTTCCCTACTCGGTGCCTAAAATGTCATGCCCGACCGCAGAGGCCGGGCATGATGCGCTAAAGACGCCGACGGCGCCTTATACCAAGCGCAATTAATGTTGACCGTCATCCTGAGGTGGCCGCGAAGCGGCCCTCGAAGGATACGGCCGAGGACTCACGGGCCGTCGCCCTTCGAGGCTCGCTTCGCTCGCACCTCAGGGTGACGGATATGAGTCGGCAATAAGAGCCGTTGATATTATTTGATCTTGGATTCGCGAAACTCGACGTGCTTCTTGGCAACGGGATCGTATTTCTTCTTCACCAATTTGTCCGTC
>JASHWN010000068.1 GCA_030044035.1 Xanthobacteraceae bacterium | reverse complement strand
TTTGTGGCAACATCACGCCTTGGGTATTTCATTGGCATTTTCGCTATTGCAGCGCAGAACTGCAGCGCCCGCTGCGCAAATTATGGCGAAAGTAAAAATTATGGCGAAAATCGCAACGCGGTGCGAAACAATTGGCACACCATTATCTTAGCACACCGTCTTCCTAGGCTTGCCATAATTGTGATCGACTCTCAGCGGGACGGGCGCTCTACAGCGCGGGGAAACGCGAGGGACCATAAATGCGCGGTCGTTTTGTTGTTGCGTCGCTGATCGCGTCGATCATCGGGCTGTTCAGCTTCAATCTTGCGGCCCAGGTAATTCCCAGATCGATTGCGCAGGGCGGCACCGATGCCGTGATGCGCGAGAAGAAGAATGCCGATACGGTCGGCATCGTCGGCGGCCTGTTCACCGGAACCTACATGCGGCTCGCCGCGGAAATGGCGAACGCGCTCGACGACGGCGACAATCTGCGTGTCCTGCCGATCGTGTCCTACGGCGCGGCGTCGAACCTCGACGATCTGCTCTACCTGCGCGGCGTCGACCTCGCCATCACGCAGTCCGACGTGTTCGAATATTTCCGGACCGTGCGCAAGACGCCCAATCTCGAGCGGCGCATTCACTACATCATCCGCCTGCCGATCTCGGAGCTGCACATCCTGGCGCGCAACGACGTGCACAGTTTGGCCGATCTGCGCGACAAGAAGGTCAATTTCGGTCCGGCTGGGACCGGCGCGAGCCTGACCGGCACCATCGTATTCCAGCGGCTCGGCATCAACGTGCAGCAGGTCTTGATCGATCAGGCCAGCGCGTTGCAGAAGCTGCAGGACGGCGAAATCGACGCCATCGCCCGCGTGATTCCGAAGCCGGTCGACTTCTTTACGAAAATCCCGCCGAATTCCGGACTGCATCTGGTGAACATCCCGTTCACCAAAACGTTCGATGACTACTACACGCTCGGCGAGTTCACCAAAAAAGACTATCCCAATCTGCTGCAGGGCGCCGATCGGATCGACACCATCGCCGTTCCGGCCGTTCTCGCGGTCTACAACTGGCAGAAAAACACGGATCGCTATCTGAAAGTGCAGCGCTTCATACAATACCTGTTTACGCGCTGGGACAGCTTTCAGCATCCGCCCTATCACCCGAAGTGGCGTGACGTGAATTTGGCGGCGACCGTTCCGGGCTGGACCAGGTTCGAGCCCGCCGAGGAAATGCTGCAGCAGGTCGAGGCGCAGCACCAGCAGCAGGAAAAAGTGGACTTCCAGACGTTCCTGAAGCAGCAACCGGGCGCGCCTGCCAACGAGGCGCAGCGCGAGGCGCTGTTTCGCGACTTCCTGCAATGGCGCGAGCACGCCGCGCAAAACCACTAACCGCCCCGATTGGGGCGGTCGCTGCGGGGGCCGCAGTAAAGGAGACGACTGAATAGACGTCCGCGTCGGGGGCTAAGACGACGCATCTGGTCCGTATCTGTACTGCGTTACGTGCCATGATCGAATTGCGAACCGGCTATGATCTTTCCGCATCGCTTGCCGATGTCGCCTTGCTGGCGCTATGGGCGGTGCCGCCGGTTTTGCTGCTTGCCTATATGCGCAAATCCGCCAAAGTCCGGCGCACCCAGCCGGAATTTGCGCTGCGCAAATCCGAGTCGGCGGAATGGAATCGGGCGATCGCGCTTTACGACCGCGTCCGCCGCCAGATCGATGAGATCGATAGCCGGAGCGTGCGCCCAGCGCTGTTCGATCGGCTGCTGGGCTGCAGCGTCCATCGCACCGAACAGGACAGCGATGCGCTCGCCGATCTGCAAGCCCTAGCCGCGCATCTACGCGCGGCTATCGTGCGGCTCAATCGTCAGCCGCTCGATCGCCTGCGGTCGTGGATCCATATGCTGAGCGCGCGCTTCGCCGTGGGCTATGCGGTCGGCGCCTATATCGCGGGCTTCTCGCTCTTGATGGCGACGGCCGAGCTGTCCGCGCCCGGGCAGGATGCGTCAGCAGGCAAGGGAATCGGGCTGTTGCTGTGGTGCCCGCTCGGCCCGCTGGTCTCTGCCAACGTCATCAGCGTTGCTTTTGCCGCGCTTGCCGGACCGGTCGTTTACGTGCTGCGGCGGCTGTATCTCCGCAAGGTTTATCGGGTCGAATTTCTCGTGCTCAAGGATCTGACGCGCGCCGAGCCGCAACAGAGTGTTTGGCAGGATGAAGGCAGCGCGGCCGACCAATATGTGACAAGCGAAGTCGCCGCGATCGCTGCGGCGGGCCGGCGCGATTGGTCCGAGATTTTCGGCGTCTCGCCGTCGGCGTCCCTGGAAGAGCTGCGGCAGGCTTACAAGGCCCTGATCAAACAAAACCACCCCGACCGGGTCCACGGCATGTCGCCGGCTTTGATCAAGCTTGCCGAGGCGGAGACCAGAAGGCTCAACGCCGCCTATCAGGAGGCGTTGTTGTCTTTGGTGCCACACCCTGCAGGCGCTTGAGCCGCGAATTCAGTAGACGCCGCACAAAGATCATACTTGCATCAAGCGTTTGCCCAACTGTGATGAAACCTTGCGAATGTCCGGTACCCGACGCGGCGCGCACGCGGCGAACAACAATAAACGGACGGTCTGGAGGGGGGACTGTGCGCAGCGGCGCTCCACGTTCCTTGGAGCCGCCCGTGTGTTGCGAGAGGGGGCGGACCGGCATGTCTTATGTAAAATTCTCCGGCACGACGACGACAGGGTTACCGGCAGCGA
>JASHWN010000572.1 GCA_030044035.1 Xanthobacteraceae bacterium | reverse complement strand
TTTTCAAATCCGCCTCTCCGGTGCCGGCGCCGCAATGCCGCATGCCGTACCTCATTCTGGCGATGCCGCTCTATTACCCCGAAACTCCCAAACAGGCACCGCTGTCGGAGCGCCGCGCCGTCTACGACGCGCTCCTGAAGATGCAGGAGACGAAAAAGGGCACCCTGCAAGTTCAGACCGAACCACTATATTACTTCAAATACGGAACATTCGGCGCCGAGCTGACGACTTGCAATCTCTATTTTGTTTTACCCCTCGACTGGCGACTGCAGCAATAATTATCGTGCTGTTCACTCCGCCTTGACGCCGGCGGCGCGGATCACTTGCGCCCATTTGTCGTATTCGGCGGCGACGAGTTTGGCGAACTCGGCCGGCGACAGCGACAGCGGGGCGTCGCCGAGCTCGGCAATGCAGCGTTTGATCGTGGCGTCGGCGAGCGCGCTATTCATTGTCTGATTGAGCTTGTCGACTATCGCGCTCGGCGTGCCGCGCGGCGCGGCGAGGCCGACATAGATGCTGGCTTCGAAGCCCGGCAAATATTCGGCGATCGCCGGAACGTCGGGCAGCACCGGCGCGCGGGCCGCCGTGCTCACCGCCAGCGCCCGCAATTTGCCGGCGCGGACCTGCTCGATGGAGGCGGCGAAGGTGCCGAAATAGACCTGGACCTGGCCGGCGAGCAGGTCGACGACGGCGGGTCCGGCGCCGCGATACGGCACGTGCACCATGTTGATGCCGGTCCGGCTGCGCAACAGCTCCCAGAACATATGCGGGGCGCTGCCGACGCCGGCCGACGCAATGGTCAGCTTGCCCGGATGCTCCTTGGCATAAGCGATCAGTTCGGGAACGGATTTGACCGGCAGCGACGGATTGACCACGAGCAGGCCGGCGCCGCGCGAAATCGTTCCGACCGGAGCGAAGTCGCGCACGATGTCGAAATTCAGATTGCGGTAGAGCGTCGCGTTCCAGGCGTCCGCCGACGTGGTGAGCAGCAGCGTGTAGCCGTCGGGCGCCGCGTGGGCGACCGCCTCGGCGGCGAGATTGCCGCCGGCGCCCGGCCGGTTCTCGACGATGAATTGCTCGCCAAGCTGCATCGAAAGCCATTGCGCAATCAGCCGCGCATAAGTGTCGCTGATGCCGCCCGGCGGAAAGCCGGAGATGATGCGCGCCGGCCGTACCGGATAGCTTTGCGCCAACGCCGTGCCCGACAAGGCGGGAAAAGCGGCAGCGCCGGCAAGCGCGTGCAAAAATTTTCGACGAGCAAGCTTCATGTTCTTTCCCCGATTGATCAGACGTTGTTCGGCTCGGCGTCGAGCCGCACCACCCAGCCTTCGAGGCCGGGCTTGGCCGCCGGATAGCGCTTGAGCACCAGCGGATCGTGGCCGGGCACGACGTGACGCGGTGCGCTCGCGAGTTTTTTCAGCGTGGCATAGCCCTCGACCACTTCCTCGACATTGTGGGTGAGCGGAAACACCCGGCCGCCGTCGATGTGGGCATAAAGGTGCGAGGCGTCGGCGGCGAGCACCACATAGCCGAGCCGCGTCTTGACCCGCACGCTCTGCAAGCCTTTCGAGTGGCCGCCGATGCGGTGCACGGTGACGCCGGGCACGATCTGATCTTCGCCGTCGTGGAACGCGCAGCGCCCGGAAAAGACCTTGCGCACCATGGCGACCACGTCCTCGACTTCGAACGGTGCGCGCAGCGCCTGATGGCACATGCAGCGGCCGGTGGCGTAAGCCGTCTCGCGATCCTGCACGTGATAGCGCGCCTGCGGAAACAGCTCGTAATTGCCGCAATGGTCGTAATGCAGGTGGCTGATGATCACGTCCTTGATCGCATCGGCTGCGACGCCGAGCGCCGCCAAGCCGTCACGCACCGGCTTGATCATCTCGCGCTGGCGCTTCTTGCCCATCGCTTCGTCGAAGCCAGTGTCGAGCACGATGGTGCCGGCCGGCCCGACGATCGCCCAAACAAAGAAGTCGAGCGGCTGCAGCACGTCGTGCGGATCGCCGTCGATGAAGTTGGCCGGCGAGCGGCGGTCGTGATGGCCGTAACGGATGGCGTAGACTTCGTGCAGGTCGTCGCTCATGGCTGCCCTCGCGCCTCGCTGACGGCAGTGTAGCATCGCGCCGGCGCGAAAAAACAAAACCCCGGCGCGGGGCCGGGGCTTTGCAAATCCGTTGCGGATGTCTTAAGCGCAGCCGTTCGCGGCTGCCGCGTCTTACAGCTGCCCGTATTTACGTAAGACCTCGCGGCAGCGGCTGCTCACGCGCCAGCTCTGGGCGGCGAGCGTTGCGCCGCAGCGCATCAAGTTGGCGAAGGTCATGCCGCCGGAATGGTCGCAGAACCTGGCGGCGGCCGGGCGGCACGGCGCCAGTTCGGCAAGGTCGATGGCGTTGGCGGCACTGGCCGAAAGGCCAATGAAAATAACAGCGGCAATCAGCAGCTTCATGCTTCGTGGTCCCTCGTCGATGCTTTGGCTGGATAACCAATTGCTTACCGTGAAGCGGCGGCAAAGGCCAGCGCTTTTGTGCAGCGCAGAAGTCAAGGTAAACTCTTGAAATGTTGTATGATTTAGCTTCGCTGCGGAGCTGATTTGCGGCACTGCCCTCATATCGCCGCATTCGGATCAGGCCAGTGACCTCAGAGGGCATCGGCGCTCGGCGCATGGTATCGAAGCTCGCCGGCTTGTCACCCGCTTGACAGGCGCGCTACCGTTTTGTGGCCGGCGGCAAGAACGACATCGAAACCGGCGACCCTCGGGAGGGACATTATGAGTTCAACGGGCACGGCCGGCGCCGCCGCGTGGTATCGCTCGCTCAGTTGGACGCAGTGGAAAGCGCTGATCGCCTCCAATCTCGGCTGGACCTTCGACGGCTTCGAAGTGTTCGCGCTCATCCTCACGGTCGGTGCCGCGCTGCACCAACTGCTCGATCCCTCGCAATATAAGTTCATCCCGGCCTATGCGGGCCTGGTCATCGCCATCACCGTGTTCGGCTGGGGTCTGGGCGGCCTGTGCGGCGGCATCCTTGCCGATTACATCGGCCGCAAGCGTTCGATGACCCTGACGATCCTGGCCTATTCGCTGCTCACCGGCTTGAGCGCGCTGTCGTGGAATTGGTGGTCGTTCGCGGTCTTACGTTTTCTGGTCGGGCTCGCCATCGGCTCGGAATGGGCGACCGGCGCCTCGATCACCGCCGAGCTGTGGCCGAACCACGCGCGCGGCAAGGGCGGCGCCTTCCTGCAGTGCGGCTATCCGATCGGCAGCATCATCGCGTCTTCGGTGTGGCTGGCGATCGGCACGTCCGGACCAAGCGCCTGGCGTTACATGTTTCTGATTGGCGTGCTGCCGGCGCTGATCGCGTTCTGGATCCGGCGCAACATTCCGGAATCGCCGCGCTGGGAGCAGTCCAACAAGCGACGCCGGGCGGCGCACGATCTGCGCCGGCAGGGCGCGGCGCTGCGCGGCGAGGATGCCGCCATGGTGCGCTTCACGCTGGTCGACATGTTCGCCGAGCCGGCCGTGCGCATGCGCCTGATCCTGACCTTCATCATGTCGCTGTCGGTGACCATCGGCTATTGGGGTGTGTCGACCTTCGTGCCGAGCTATGTCGGCCAGGTCGCCGCCGGCCTCGGGCTCGCCGCGCAGCGCTGGGTCGGGTTGGCCGGCCTCGTGCAGAATATCGGCGCGCTGTGCGGCTTCGTCTGCTTCGGTTTTCTGGCCGACGCGGCGGGCCGGCGGCCGACGACGTTCTTCTATTATCTGATGTGCCTCATCCTTACCCCGGTCGTGTATCTGTGGGTGAAGGATATTCATCTGCTGCTGCTCGGCTTCGCGGTGTACGGCTTCTTCATCCAGGGCGTGTTCTCGTGGACCGCGGTGTGGCTGCCCGAGCTGTTCCCGACGCGCATGCGCGCCACGGCGGCCGGCTTCATCTTCAATGCGCCGCGGCTGATTTCAGCGATCGCGCCGCTGATCGCCGGCAGTTTGATCGTCGGGCTCGGCGGCTACGGCCATACCGCGGCGATCATCGGCATGTTCTACATTTTGGGCCTGATCGCCGTGCCGTTCCTGCCCGAAACCAAAGGCACGCCGCTGCCGGAAGCCGACACCTTGGCGGAGCCGCAAGCCGCGGGCCTGCAGGAAAGAACCGCCTAGATATCCTCCCCCGCTTTCGCGGGGGAGGAAAGCTAAGCCGCAGCCGC
>JASHWN010000571.1 GCA_030044035.1 Xanthobacteraceae bacterium | reverse complement strand
GCCGCGCGCGGTTTTGATCTCTCGGCCGTCGAGTTTTTTTCCCACGGCACCACGATCACCACCAATGCGCTGTTGGAAATGCGCGGCGCCAAAGTCGGGCTCTTGATCAACCGCGGCTTTCGCGCCATCCAGGAAACCCAGGGCCAGGCGCGCGACGGCAATCCGTTCGACTATTTCTTTCAGAAACCGCCAGCGATCGCGCCGCAGAGTTTGACGCGCGAGATCGGCGGCCGCATCGATTATAGCGGCGCCGAGCTCGAGCCGCTCGACGAGGCGGCCGTGCGCCAGGCGGCGGCCGAGCTGCAAGCGGCCGGCGTGGCCTCGATCGCGGTGTGCTTTCTGTTCTCGTTCATGAACCCGGCGCACGAGCGGCGCAGCGGCGCGCTGATCCGCGAAGTTTTCCCCGACGCGCACGTGTCGCTGTCCTGCGAGGTGCTGTCGCGGGTGCGCGAATGGCCGCGGCTGTCGGCGACGCTGCTCAACGCCTATCTGGCGCCGGTGCTGGTCACCTATGTCGCCGATCTGGAACAGCGGCTCGATGCGGCCGGGCTGACGACGCGGCAGCGTTTTTTGATGCAGTCGAACGGCGGCGTCATGCCGTTTGCCGCCGCGATCGCCGGCGACAAGACCGTGCACACGTTGTTGTCCGGCCCCGCCGCCGGCGCGCAAGCGAGCGCCTATCTGCCGCGCGAAGAGCATGTCAGCGTGGGCGGCCTGGTCACGCTCGATATGGGCGGCACCAGCTGCGACATCGCCTTCATCGAGGGCGGCGCGCCGCTCGAAGTCACCGAAGGCGTGGTGGCGCGGCGCCAGCTCGACGTGCCGGCGCTCGACCTGACCACGATCTCGGCCGGCGGCGGCTCGATCGTTTGGATCGACCGCGCCGGTTTTCTGTCGGTAGGCCCGCAGAGCGCCGGCGCCGATCCGGGCCCGGTCTGCTACGGCCGCGGCGGCGACAACCCGACCGTGACCGATGCCGATCTTGTCTGCGGTTTCCTCAACCCGGATTATTTTCTCGGCGGCAGCCAAAAACTCGATGCCGACGCGGCGCGTGCTGCGCTCGAGACCCGGATCGCGCAACCATTGCGCATGACGTTGGCGGAAGCCGCCGCCGGCATCCGCCGCATCGTCGACATGCGCATGGCCGACGAGGTGCGCGTGTTCGCGGCGCGCCGCGGCGTCGATCTGTCCGAATTCGCGCTGTTGCCGTTCGGCGGCGCCGGCGCTGTGCACGCTGCTGCGGTCGCAGCCGAGCTCGGCATGCGCCGGATCATCGTGCCGCCGCGGCCGGGCGCGTTCTCGGCGTTGGGCCTGCTCTGCACCGACGTGCTGCACGATTACATCCGCTCCGAACTCTGTCCGCTCGACCGCCTCGATCCGGCGCACGGCGAGGCGATCTTCGGCGAACTGGAGGCGAAGGCGGCCGGCGAGCTTGCGGCGGAAGGTCTCGATCCCGGCGCCGCGTTATTCGAACGCGAATTCGACATGCGCTATGCCGGCCAGGGCTACGAGCTGCGGGTGCCGCTGAGCGGACTTGCGCAGGGTCCGCTTGATGGCAACACGCTTGTGGGCGCGCGAGCGCGCTTCGATGCCGTGCACGAGCGCATTCACGGCCATGCCGCCAAAGAGAAGGACGTCGAAGTCGTCAGCTACCGTCTGCGCGCGCGCGTGAACGTGCCGAAATTTTCGCCGCGCGCGCTCGATGCGCGCCCGGCAGCGCCGCCCAAGCCGGCGGCGATCAAGGGACGGCGCCGTGTGTTCTTCACCGCCGATGCACCGACCGACACGACGGTCTACGATCGCGACCGCCTCGACGTCGGCGCCAGCTTTGCCGGTCCGGCGATCATCGAGCAGTTCGACGCGACGACGGTGGTGCCGCCGGGTTGGCGCGCATGCGTTGATCGGTATGGCAATCTGGTGCTGGAACAAGACGTTTGAGAAGATATTCTCCGCGTACTTTGCGGAGATTGTCATTGTGGCCGCGGAGAATAAACCGCACAATCTCCGCTAAGATGCGGAGAATGCCTACTTACATTCATGAACCGCCGCGACAGAGCGTTCAGCTCTGCCAGCCGAAGGCGACCTTATCGAGCACGCGGGTGCCGAATTTTTCCGACGAGCGCGCCACCGCCTTGCCGCCGAGCGCGCGATAGAACTCGACCGCGTTCTCGTTTTCCGACAGCGCCCACACGATCAGCGAGCGCAGCGCGCTCTGGGCGAGATCGCGCCGCGCTGCGGTGAACAGACGCCGGCCGAAGCCGAGGCCCTGGAATTCCGGCCGCAGGTACAGCTCGTAGATCTCGCCGTCGTAGTACAGGCTGCGGGCGCGGTTGCGGCCGTAATTGGCGTAGCCGGCGATCTTGTCGCCGAACTGCAGCAGCGCGATGCGGCTGCCTTTACGGATGGCGCTGTCCCACCAGGCCGGGCCGCGGCGGCTGATGAGCTTTTCGAGTTCCGTCCCCGGAATGATGCCCTGATAGGCGGTCCGCCACGCTTCGTCGTGGCATTCGGCGACCGCGGCGGCGTCGTTGCCCTTGGCGCGGCGGATTTCGATGAGGACGGTACTCATGGGGCGATCAAAGCAAGCGGCTCCGCGGGCTTCAAGGGTAGAGATTCACGGATCGTTAACGATGTGGATTATTAGCGGAGTCGCGCCGCCCGCGCCATCGGGCCAAGCGCAAAAATGCGAGGCCTGCTCGCAATCTGCCGACCCTGTTGCAGGAGCGCCACGGTGTGCGACAATTTGCGGCTGTGCGGCGCATGGGGACGGCGCAGGGGGCGCCACGATGCTAATGTTCGCCCCGCCTGATGCGGCTGACGCGCGGTGCGGCGGCCGGGCGGCGAATCACACCCGCTCGACTTCCTTGCGCCGCTCGTCGCGCTTGCGCTCGTTGGGATCGAGCAGCTTCTTGCGCAGCCGAATCGATTTCGGCGTCACCTCGACCAGTTCGTCGTCCTCGATATAGGCAAGCGCCTTCTCCAAGGTCATGCGAATCGGCGGCGTCAGCCGGATCGCCTCGTCCTTGGCGTGGGTGCGGATATTGGTGAGCTTCTTGGCCTTGGGCACGTTGATTTCGAGATCGTTGCCGCGGCTGTGCTCGCCGACGATCATGCCGCGATAGACCTTCCAGCCCGGCTCGATCATCATCGGGCCGCGGTCTTCCAGATTCCACATCGCGTAGGCAACCGCTTCGCCCTGATCGGTCGAGATCAACACGCCGTTGCGCCGGCCGGTGATCTCGCCGCGATACGGCCCGTAGGCGTGGAACAGCCGGTTCATCACCGCGGTGCCGCGGGTGTCGGTGAGGAGTTCGCCGTGATAGCCGATCAGCCCGCGCGTCGGCGCGTGGAAAATCAGCCGCACCCGCCCGCCGCCGGACGGCCGCATCTCGATCATCTCGCCCTTGCGCTCGGCGAGCTTCTGCACGACGATGCCGGCGTGCGGCTCGTCGACGTCGATGACGACTTCCTCGATCGGCTCGAACAGTTCGCCCGACGGACCGTTCTGGAACAGCACCTTGGGCCGCGACACCGAGAGCTCAAAACCCTCGCGCCGCATGGTCTCGATCAAAATGCCGAGCTGCAGCTCGCCGCGGCCGGCGACCTCCATCGAATCCTTCTCGACGGATTCGGAAATCCGTAGCGCCACATTGCCTTCGGCCTCGCGCAACAGCCGCTCGCGAATGACGCGGCTCTGCACCTTGTCGCCCTCGGTGCCGGCGAGCGGCGAATCGTTGATGCGGAACGTCATGGTCAAGGTCGGCGGATCGATCGGCTGCGCCGGCAGCGGCTCGGTGACTTCGGGAGCGCACAGCGTGTGCGACACGAACGCTTCCGGCAGGCCGGCGACGGCGACAATGTCGCCGGCAAAACCTTCGTCGATCGGCGCGCGCTCCAGGCCGCGGAACGCCAGCACCTTGGTGACGCGGCC
>JASHWN010000570.1 GCA_030044035.1 Xanthobacteraceae bacterium | reverse complement strand
CGCGGCCTGGGCGGCTTCGCGTTTTCACGCCAAAAACCCCTGCATCCTGCCGCCGGCGCGGCAAGCCGAGGTTTTGGCGCCGCTGCCGGTCGAAGCGCTGCGGCTTCCTTCCGACATTTCCGCCACGCTGCGCCGGCTCGGCTTCAAAACCGTCGGCGCGCTGCTCGACAAGCCGCGCGCGCCGTTCGCCGCGCGATTTTCCGCGCAACTGCTCCGCCGTCTCGACCAGGCACTCGGCCGCGTCGACGAGCCGCTCATCCCCGTCGTGCCGCCGCCGGTCTATCATTCGCTGCGTTATCTGCTCGAGCCGGTCGTCGCGCAGGAGGCCGTCGTTGCGCTGGCGAGCCGCCTCATGCAGGCGCTCGAGCGCGTGCTCGCCCGCGACGACGTCGGCGCCCGCGGCCTCAAACTTTCGCTCTATCGGGTCGACGGCGCGGTCAAGACGCTCGACATCGCGCTGACGCTGCCGACGCGCAGCGTCGCCCACGTGGCGCGGCTCATTGCGCTCAAGCTCGAGAGCGCCGCGGCGACCGACGATGCCGGCTTCGGCTTCGAAGCCATCGGCCTGGCCGTCACCCGCGCCGAACCGATGCCGGCGCGCCAGACGGAACTGACCGCGGCGGGGCTTGAGGATCGGACCGAGCGTTGCGCCGCCCTCGTCGACAAGCTGCAGCAGCGGCTCGGGGCGCACAGCGTGCGCCGGTTCGAACCCGTCGCCAGCCATATTCCCGAGCGCGCCGAGACGCTCGCTGCGGTCAATGGCGCGACGCTGCAAGGTCCCGCGCCGGAAAGAACGGACGTTGCGGCGGACCCACGCGCGCGCCCGCTATTGCTGTTGCCCCACGCCGAGCCCGCCGAAGAGGTTTTGGCGCTCGTCCCCGAAGGCCCGCCGCGGCGCTTCCGCTGGCGCGGCGTGACCTACGAGATCGAGCGTTCCGAAGGTCCCGAACGCATCGCCGCCGAATGGTGGCGCAACCCACTTTCGTCCGCTCCTTCCTGCGACCCGCCTACGCTCGCACTGCGAGCTACGGCGGGGTTGGAGTCCGCCGAAGCGCCTCGCGCGAAGGCGGAAAGCGGGAATCCAGAACGCCGACAGGCGCTCACCCGCGATTATTACCTCGTCGAAGATTCCGGCGGCCATCGTCTCTGGCTGTTTCGCGAAGGGCTTTATGGCCGCGAGACCACCGACGCGCACTGGTTCGTGCACGGACTGTTTGCGTGATCCTGTAAAAAATACGAGAAAACAGATGAGTGCGTACGCCGAACTTGCCGTCACCACGAATTTTTCCTTCCTGCGCGGGGCGTCGCATCCGGACGAATTGGTCGCTGCGTCCGCAGCGCTCAAACTGTTCGCCATCGGCATTGCCGACCGCAATTCTTTTGCCGGCGTGGTCCGCGCTTACGACGAGGCGAAGAAGCATAACATCAAGCTTCTCGTCGGCGTGCACTTGGTGACCGTCGATGGCTTCGAGGTGTTGGCCTATCCGACCGACCGGGCGGCCTATGGCCGGCTCTGCCGCCTGCTCACGGCCGGCAATCTCAAAGCCAAGAAAGGCGAATGCCACCTCGCCTTCGAGGACATCGTCGCCGCCAGCGCCGGCCAAATGCTCATCGCACTGCCGCCGCCTGAGTTTCCCGGGCGCAGCGCAGCACGAAGTGGTGCGCTGCAGACCCGGGATCGTTACGAACTCCAGAATTTGGAACGATCCCGGACCAGCGGTGCACCACTTCGTGCTGCACCGCATCCGGGAAACGCGTCTGGATTCGTTGAGCGACTTGCAATTTTGACCCGCGCCGCGCCGGGCCGCACCTTTGTCGCCGGCATCCATTATCATCGCGGCGATGAGCCGCGCCGGCTCGCTCTGTTGGACGAACTCGGCGCCCGCGCCGGCGCGCCGCTCGTCGCCGTCAACGACGTTCTCTATCACGCGCCGGCGCGCCGGCCGCTCGCCGACGTGGTCGCCTGCATCCGCGACAAATGCACGCTGGCCGAAGCCGGACTGCGGCTCACCGTCAATGCCGAACGGCATCTCAAGCCGCCGGCCGAGATGGCGCGGTTGTTCAAAAACTTCCCGGACGCCATCGCCCGCACCATCGCCATCGCCAAAGCCTGCCGCTTCAGCCTTGCCGAACTGCAATACGAATATCCCGACGAGCCGGTGCCGCCGGGCAAGACGGCGCAGCAGCATCTCGAAGATCTGACCTGGGCGGGCGCCGCCAAACGCTATCCCAAGGACCGCTTTCCGAACGGCGTGCCGAGCGACGTGCAAGCGCAGCTGAAAAACGAGCTGGCGCTGATCGCGAGACTCGGTTACGCGCGCTATTTCCTCACCGTTCATGACGTGGTCGCTTACGCGCGCGACGAAAAGAACATCCTTTGCCAGGGCCGCGGCTCGGCGGCCAACAGCGCGGTCTGCTATTGCCTCGGCATCACCGAGGTCAATCCGAACGAAAGCAATCTCCTGTTCGCCCGCTTTATTTCCGAAAACCGCGGCGAGCCGCCCGACATCGACCTCGATTTCGAGCACGAGCGGCGCGAGGAGGTCATTCAGCACATCTACAAGCGCTACGGCCGCGACCGCGCGGCGATCTGCGCCACATTGGTGCATTACCGTTCGCGTCGCGCCATCCGCGAAGTCGGCAAGATTTTGGGATTGACCGAGGACAT